>JAABRN010000137.1 GCA_011390855.1 Hydrogenophaga sp.
TGCCGGCCGCTCTGGCATTGACCTGATCACCAAATTTGACGCGACCGCTTTCGCGTGCAAGATTGCGGGTGAGGTCAAAGGCTTCGATCTCGATGCATACATCGGGACGAAAGAGGCCAGGACGATGGACACTTTCATCCACTATGGCATCGCGGCCGCCCACCAGGCTGTGATGGACGCTGGCTTGCCGGTAGGTGAGGCGCTGGACGAAGAGCTGGCCAACCGCATTGGATGCATCATCGGATCCGGTATCGGGGGTCTCCCCCTGATCGAAGAAACCCATGCAGAGCTGGTCGGTCGGGGTCCAAGGCGCATTTCGCCATTCTTTGTGCCTGCTTCCATCATCAACATGATTGCCGGTCATGTATCGATGCGTTTCGGCTTCAAGGGCCCCAACCTGGCGGTGGTCACGGCCTGCACCACGGGTCTGCATTGCATTGGTGAAGCGGCTCGCAAGATCGAATATGGCGATGCGGATGTGATTGTGGCGGGCGGGGCCGAGGCGACGGTCTCGCCACTGGGTGTGGGCGGCTTTGCCGCGATGCGTGCACTGTCCACCCGCAACGACGACCCCGCGACGGCTTCACGGCCATGGGACAAAGACCGAGATGGCTTTGTGCTGGGTGAGGGCGCAGGTATTCTGGTGCTTGAAGAGTACGAGCATGCCAAGGCCCGAGGCGCAAAGATTTACGCCGAACTCTCCGGTTATGGCATGAGTGCGGACGCAGGGCACATGACGGCTCCCAGCATGGACGGGCCAAGGCGAGCCATGGTCAACGCTTTGCGCAATGCTGGAGTCAATGCCGATGAGGTGCACTACCTGAATGCGCATGGCACATCCACTCCCTTGGGCGATGTGAACGAGACCTTTGCCATCAAGGCTGCCTTGGGTGAGCATGCAAAAAGCACGGTGGTGAACTCCACCAAATCCATGACAGGACACTTGCTTGGAGGTGCCGGCGGCATTGAAAGTGTGTTCACCGTGTTGGCTGTTCATCATCAGAAGAGTCCGCCCACCATGAACATTTTCAATCAGGATCCGGAATGCGATCTTGACTACTGTGCCAACGTGGCCCGAGACATGAAGATCGATGTCGCCATGAAGAACAATTTCGGGTTCGGCGGGACCAACGGCACGCTGGTGTTCAAGCGCGTTTGATTCTGATCCCGCTCAGCTCCTTTACATCCGGATATGCGCAGCGCCCCATCGGTGGTCTACCCCGTGGGGCGCTGTTTCTTTCACGGTTGTTTGCTGCTCGCCTTGTGTGCACTGGGCTTAGCCGTCTTGATCGGGTGGGCCTTGAGCGCCTCGGGCCGGTTTTTTGGCGAATCATTCTGGGTGGGGCTGGGTCTGTGGGTGCTTTGGTCGGCAGGTGTCTTCAAGGTCTGGTGGTGCACGCCAATGGGCGCACTTCAATGGGATTCGCTTGCCACTCCTCAGGACGAAACACTCCGCGGTGGGGTGTGGCTTTGGCATGCAAAGAAAACAGTCGATGCTGCGCCATTGCATTCCATCGAATGCGTGTTGGACTGCCAAAACTGGATGTTGCTTCGCTTGTTGCGGCCAGCGCGGGTGGCAAACTGGGTCTGGGTGGAACGCGGTCGCGCTCCTGCACTCTGGGGCGACATGAGGCGCGCCTTGATGGCGACCCGAGTTCGCTAGCGCGCATGGTGAATGGCCGCTCTGGGCGGTGTGTGCAGGCTTCTGGGTTATATTTCCGCGCGCATGACATCTGAAGAACACAACGCTCCGCCGCCACCAGACAGCGATGTCATGTTGGTGCAACGCACCTTAGGCGGGGAGCCACGGGCGTTTGAACTGCTGGTGATCAAATACCAGCGCCGTGTCGAGCGCCTGATCGGGCGCATGGTGAGGGACTCCGACCTGGTTCAGGACATTGCCCAGGAAACGTTCATTCGCGCATACAGGGCGCTTGGTCAGTTTCGTGGCGATGCGCAGTTTTATACCTGGCTCTATCGGATTGCCGTCAATACGGCCAAGAAGCAGCTCATGGAGCTCAAGCGCGACCCCCTGGTTTTTCAGTACCAGATGAAATCTGGCGACGACGATGAAACTTCCGGCTCGGAACGCGAACTAAATCCGAGTGTGGCCGACACTGAAACACCTGAGGCGGTGTTGGCCAGCAAGGAAATTGCTCAGGCGGTCAATGCCGCCATGGATGCTTTGCCTGAAGAGCTGCGCAACGCCATCGCGTTGCGTGAAATTGAAGGCTTGAGTTACGAAGAAATCGCACAGGCGCTCGACTGTCCTATCGGTACCGTGCGTTCGAGGATCTTTCGGGCACGAGAAGCGATTTCGAACCGCATCAAGCCCATGCTGGAACGTCAGACCGGCAAACGCTGGTAGGGTTTGGAAGGTATCAGCCCCCGCTGTGTCGGGTGAACGGGATGTGAGAAATGAAAGCTTCAAAAGAACCATTGAATGACACTGGCTTTGCGCCGCAGGTGTCGCAGAATCCTGAATCAACCCATGTGGATCCTGAAGAGAGCGAGTTCGTGAGAGCTTGCTCGGCTCTCATGGATGAGCCCATCAGTGATCATGAATGGGACGCGTTGTGGGAAAGCTCACTTCGTCGTTCATCCACGCTTGAGGATTGGAACGCTTATCAAATCGTGGGAGATGCGTTGAGGGGCAACGCGCCCCTCGTCGCGGTCACACCGCCTTCGGCCTTTCTGGCCAATTTTCAGGCCCGCATGGATCTGGAGTCGTCTGCTGTTCTTCGCAAACCCGTGGGTGATACGCAGGGAGTCCTGGCTTCGCCATCCCTTGCGGATGGGCGCCGCGTGCCAGCAGCCAACGACGCGATCTTTCGCTGGAAAATGCTGGCGATGGTGGCCTCCGTTTCGGCCGTCATGGCTGTGAGTTGGGGCGTACTGGGAACTGTCGGCGGTGACGGCGCTTTGCAGACGGCCCCCGAGCTGGCTCAGGTTGCTCCCACTGCCCCTTCCTCTGTGGTCGCTGTTGCCGAACCCGATAGCGTCAACTCTTCCATCGTCGTCAATACCGGGCAGGGTCCGTTGCTCCGTGATGCGAGGCTGGAGGCGCTGCTGGCCGAGCATCGACAGTACGGCGGTTTGTCGGCGTTGCAGAAGCCCGCCGGCTTCCTGCGCAATGCCACCTATGACACACCCGATCGCTGATCCCGACATGACAGCCCTTTGTTCAAGCCACCTCCGCGGTCTCGTTTTTCACTCAAGGCCCAGTCGAATTCAGCTTTCTTGCTGGATCAAACGGGTGGGGATGGGATGTCTTGTTGTCTTGGGCATGTCCACGGCTGGCTGGTCATCTGCTCAATCGGTGACGCCGAATGCAGGTACCGAGCGGACGGTGACCGAGTGGTTGACCCGCATGCACGACGCATCTCGTCGGCGGGCGTACATCGGGACCCTCGTGGTGTCGGCTGGTTCGTCCATGTCTGCCTCACGTATCTGGCATGTTTGCGACGGCGATCAGCAAATGGAGCGTGTCGACACGCTCACAGGTGCGCCGCGCACAACGGTTCGGCACAACAACGAAGTCATCACGTTTGCGCCGGACTCAAAAATGGCATGGGTGGAGAAACGCGAGTCGCTGGGGCTTTTTCCGGACCTTTTGCGTACCCCTGACAATGTGATTCCAGACCACTACACCGTCAAAGCCAATGGGCTGGAGCGGGTGGCGGGACACAAGGCCGATGTGCTGGAAATTCGACCTCGCGACAATCTGCGTTTTGGGTACAGGATCTGGTTGGAGAAGGAGACCGGGCTTGTGGTCAAGCTGCAGACCCTGGATGGCCAGGGACAGGTGCTCGAACAGGTGGCCTTCACCGAACTCAAGTTGGACGCGCCGGTCAGCATGGACAAGCTTTCCAAGCTGATGAAAGGGACACAAGGCTACGAAGTGCACCGCCCGGTTCTCAGGAAGACCACTCCGGAAGCCGAAGGCTGGCGTTTGAAAGGGCCCATCCCCGGCTTTCAGTCAATGAGCTGTCACACCCGCGAGAGTGTTCAAGCTTCGGGTGTGGCCAGCCATCCCATGCAGTGGGTTTTTTCCGACGGCTTGGCATCGGTCTCGCTGTTTGTGGAACCCTACAACGAGCAACAGCATCTCGAAGAGAAGGCCACCGTCATTGGCGCCACGCACTCGCTCACCCGCCGTCTGGGCCAACACTGGGTGACGGCCTTGGGTGAAGTGCCGCATTCCACGCTGCTTCTGTTTGCCAGGTCGCTGGAATACACCCGTTGACCCAGGATTCCCGAACGTCCGGGCTGCTGCGGGTCGTGGTTGCAGGTCCGGGCCTATGCTCGCATCATTTTTTCATTGCATCGATTGTGTGAGGTTACCGATGAATCTGATTTCTGAGAATCGCCACGTTTCTGTGCGAAAGCTGCTTCTGCCAGCTGCTCTGTTGACCCTCTCTGCGGCGTCGGCGCTTCTGCCCTCCCACGCGATGGCTCAATCCGTACCCGCGGCGCCTGCTCTGGTGCAAGGACTGCCTGACTTCACTGGACTGGTGGATCTGGTGGGGCCTTCGGTTGTCAATATCCGCACGCTCGAGCGTGCCGTGCCCAGCACAGGTGCTGGTCCTGGCGCCGATGAACAGATGTTGGAGTTTTTCCGTCGATTCGGTATTCCCGTACCTCCTGGAATCACGCCACGTGGACCGCGGCAAGAGCAGCAGCCCAACGGAGAAGCACAACCGCGGGGCGTTGGATCCGGTTTCATTCTGAGCTCCGATGGCCTGATCATGACCAATGCCCATGTGGTGGATGGGGCAGACGAATTGCTGGTGACCCTGCCAGACAAGCGCGAATTCAAGGGCAAGATCGTCGGCACTGATCGTCGAACTGACGTGGCGGTGGTGAAAATCGAAGCGACCGGATTGCCGCCAGTGAAGATTGGCGACATCAACCGCTTGCGCGTGGGTGAGTGGGTGATGGCCATTGGATCCCCCTTTGGCCTGGAAAACTCGGTCACCGCGGGGATCGTGAGCGCTAAAAAGCGAGACACCGGAGATTTTCTCCCCTTCATTCAAACGGATGTGGCCATCAACCCAGGCAATTCGGGCGGCCCCTTGATCAACATGCGCGGCGAGGTGGTCGGCATCAACAGTCAGATCTATTCGCGCTCGGGTGGTTTCCAGGGTATCTCTTTTGCGATACCCATCGACGAAGCGGTCAGCGTGTCCGAGCAGTTGCGGACCACAGGAAAGGTGACCCGTGGCCGTATCGGTGTTCGAATCGATCAGGTCAGCAAGGAAGTGGCTGAGTCCATCGGGTTGGGTCGGCCGAGGGGTGCTTTGGTGCGTGGGGTGGAGCCTGATTCACCTGCTTCGCAGGCCGGTGTGGAGCCGGGCGACATCATCATCGAGTTTGACGGCAAGGAAATCGAGCGCTCCGTGGATCTGCCCCGCATGGTGGGAGCAACCCCACCGGGCAACCGGAGCCGCATCACGGTGTTTCGCCGGGGCAGTCAGCAAAAACTGACGGTGACGGTGGCTGAGTTGGAACCCGAACGGACACAAGCGCTTGCCGAGGCTCCTCAGGCACCTGCGCCGTCGGCTTCGACAGTGGGTGATTCTCTGGGTCTTACCCTGGTGGAGCTCACTGATGCGCAGAAGAAAGAGCTGAAACTGCAGGGCGGCGTTCGCGTTGCCAAGGCTGATGGGGTTGCAGCGCGAGCTGGTCTGAGAGAGGACGATGTGATCCTGGCGATCGCCAACAAGGAAACGAACAACCTGAAGGAGATGGAGGCAGCGATGGCAGGTCTGAACAAATCCCGGCCTGTCAACGTGCTGTTCAGGCGTGGTGAATGGGCCCAGTACGCGGTGATTCGCCCTCAGCCCTGAAAACCGATCTGTGGGGACCAGTCAAGTCCCCAGATAATGAGGGGGAATCTGGCCAAGCCAAGGTGGCTTGCACGCCACAAGTTCGCCACCCTTCAAACCGTTTGCCTGGACGTCCGATCACGTTTATAAGTTAGTGATTGCAAACAATCTCTCTTGTGCATTGACCGAATTCGATAAAATCGAGCTCTCAGTGCGCTGATTCAGGTCAAACGAAAGGAGCGAAGTTCATGATGCGGAAAGGTGCTTTGCCCCGCTGTGGACATCCTGCTGCGTTTCTGATTCAAAATACCGTTCTGTTGATAAGCTGTTGATAAAAACGCTGTTGTAGCCCTGCGACAAGCGTTGGCAGGTGGTTGGAGGGTTTGCTTTCCTGGCTTTTTGCCTACAATGAAACCCCAACTATCGCAGTTGCCATTGATTGTTGGTTATGGGCGCGTCAGCAGTTGACGCGCCCTTTTTTATGGCTGTCCGCCCTGCGCAGGACGGCCATTTTCTATGTGTCTGAGCTGATTTTTTGATGAACCACATCCGCAACTTCTCCATCATTGCGCACATCGATCACGGCAAGTCCACCCTCGCGGACCGGATCATTTCCTTGTGCGGTGGGCTCTCCGATCGGGAGATGAGCGAGCAGGTGCTCGACTCCATGGATATCGAGAAAGAGCGTGGTATCACCATCAAGGCGCAGACCGCCGCACTGCTCTACAAGGCCCGTGATGGCCAGGTCTACAACCTCAATCTGATCGATACCCCCGGACACGTCGATTTCTCTTACGAGGTCAGCCGGTCGTTGTCGGCGTGTGAAGGAGCGCTGCTGGTCGTCGATGCCAGCCAGGGCGTTGAAGCACAGACCGTTGCCAACTGCTACACCGCGCTGGACCTTGGTGTCGAGGTAGTGCCCGTGCTGAACAAGATGGATCTGCCCAATGCCGATCCAGACAACGCCAAGATCGAAATTGAGGACGTCATCGGTATTGACGCAACAGATGCCATTCCATGCTCGGCCAAGACGGGCATGGGGGTGGAGGACATCCTGGAGGCTGTGGTCGCCCGCATTCCGCCACCCAAGGGCAATCCCGCCGCACCGCTGCGCGCCATGATTGTTGACAGCTGGTACGACGCCTACGTCGGTGTGGTCATGCTGGTTCGGGTGGTAGACGGACGCCTCCTCAAAGGCGAGCGCTTCAAGATGATGGCGACCCACACGGTTTACAACGCCGACAATCTCGGGGTCTTCACGCCAGCCAACGCGCCTCGCGACTCTCTGGAAGCGGGCGAGGTGGGTTACATCATCGCAGGCATCAAGGAGTTGCAGGCGGCCAAGGTGGGTGACACCATCACGCTGGAGAAAAAGCTGCCCAATAACGCAGGGCCAGCCACCGAAGCGCTACCGGGTTTCAAGGAAGTCAAGCCACAGGTATTTGCGGGTCTCTACCCCACGGAGGCCAATCAGTACGACGGCTTGCGCGACGCGCTGGAGAAGCTCAAGCTCAACGATGCCGCGCTTCAGTACGAGCCCGAGGTGTCTCAGGCACTGGGCTTCGGTTTTCGGTGCGGTTTCCTGGGTTTGTTGCACATGGAAATCGTGCAAGAGCGTCTGGAGCGTGAGTTCGATCAGGATCTCATCACCACTGCCCCGAGCGTGGTGTACCAGGTGGTCAAGCCAGACGGTGAGGTGATTTTGGTGGAGAACCCTTCCAAGATGCCGGAGCAGGGGCGCATCGAGGAAATTCGCGAGCCCATCGTGACCGTGCATTTGTACATGCCGCAGGACTATGTGGGTGCTGTGATGACCCTGGCCAACCAGAAGCGCGGCATGCAACTCAACATGGCGTATCACGGCAAGCAGGTCATGCTCACCTACGACATGCCATTGGGCGAGATCGTGCTGGACTTCTTCGACAAGTTGAAGTCGGTGAGCCGCGGCTATGCTTCCATGGACTATGAATTCAAGGAATACCGGGCTTCTGATGTGGTCAAGGTCGATATTTTGCTCAACGGTGAAAAGGTCGATGCGCTTTCCATCATCGTGCACCGTTCCCAGTCGCAATACCGCGGGCGAGCGGTTGCTGCCAAGATGCGCGAAATCATCAGCCGCCAGATGTTCGATGTGGCCATTCAGGCGGCCATTGGTGGCAACGTGATTGCTCGCGAGACCATCAAGGCGCTTCGCAAGAATGTGCTGGCAAAATGCTACGGCGGTGACATCACCCGCAAACGCAAACTCCTCGAAAAACAGAAGGCGGGCAAAAAGCGCATGAAGCAAATCGGATCTGTTGAAGTGCCCCAGGAAGCGTTCCTGGCCATCCTTCAGGTGCAAGACTGATGGGGGCCGCAATGAGCGCAATGACTGCGCTGGTGCTCACCGCTTTCGTTGGCTACACCGGCGCGTGGTACCTTGGCATGGTTCAAGGCAATTTCGCGCTGTTGCTGATGATGGCCACGTTGGTCACGGGCATTTACTGGATCGCCGAGAAGCTTGTGTTCCTGCCGCAGCGGAAGAAGGCGGCAGATCAACTGCTGCTGGAGCACGATGCCCGAAGGGCTGCCCTGCAGCAGCAAGGCTTCAGCCAAATCGAAGGTGATGTCGATACGGCCCGGCAAAAGCTGCTGGCTCAACCTTGGTGGCTTGACTGGACCGCCGGTTTGTTTCCCGTGATTCTTGCCGTGTTTGTCCTGCGTTCGTTTCTGTTCGAGCCGTTCAAGATTCCCTCAGGCTCCATGATCCCGACGCTGCGGGTCGGGGATCTGATTCTGGTGAACAAGTTTCACTACGGCATTCGCCTCCCGGTCTTCAACAAGAAGGTGATTGCCAACAACGACCCCCAGCGCGGCGACGTCATGGTCTTCCGTTACCCTCCCCAGCCCAGCCTCGACTACATCAAGCGTGTGGTGGGTCTGCCTGGCGACGAGGTGGCTTACCTCAACAAGTCACTCACGGTGAATGGTCAGCCCGTGCCGAAAGTCGCTCAACCAGAGTTCTTTGACAACGACAGCATGCGTTACGCCAAGCAGTTTCGCGAGACGTTCGGGTCGCGTTCATACAACACGTTGAACGACGATGACCGGCCTGCCTTCATTCCAGGCGCTACCGAGTTTCCTTTCAACGACAGTTGCCGCTACTCTGTCGAGGGTGTGGTGTGCAAAGTGCCTGAAGGTCACTATTTTTTGATGGGAGACAATCGCGACAATTCGCTTGACTCTCGATACTGGGGGTTTGTCCCCGAGGCCAATATCGTGGGCAGGGCCTTTTTCGTGTGGATGAATTTTGGTGACCTCGGGCGCATCGGCGCTTTTGAATAGATCCGTGTTGTTCGGCCAATCTGGAGATCATGTAATGAAGACAAAAAAAAATCAGCAAGGGCTTACCTTTTTTGGACTGCTGGTGGTCGGTATTTTGCTCGCGTTGGCTGGGGTGGTCGCGGCGCAGGTGGTGCCCACTTACATTGAATACATCGCCGTGCAGAAAGCGGTGAAGCAGGCTTCGACGGGAACGACCGTCGCCGAGGTGCGCAGCATTTTTGACAAGGCCGCCCAGATTGACGACATTCGCACCATTTCCGGCAAAGACCTGGAGGTTGGCAAAGTAGGCGATCAAGTGGTGGTCTCGTTTTCCTATGACCGGGAAATCCACTTGACCGGGCCGGCCTTCCTGGTCATGCGCTACGAAGGGCGTTCGCGATGAAGGGTTCCAATCGGGATCGATACCCCGTGGGAAATCTCGGCTCTTGAACGCAGATCTCATTGCGCTTCAACAGCGCCTGAACCACAGCTTTCAAAACCTGCGCCTTCTGGAGCGCGCACTGACCCATCGCAGTTTCTCGGCCGATCACAACGAGCGCCTTGAATTTCTGGGCGACTCCGTGCTGAATCTGGCTGTTTCCGGACTCTTGTTCGAAAAGCTCAGTGACTTGCCCGAGGGCGATTTGTCCCGTGTGAGGGCCAACCTGGTCAAGCAGGAGACCCTGTTTCAGATGGCGGCCTCACTGGGCCTCGCATCCGTTCTGCGCCTGGGCGATGGCGAAAAGCGATCTGGCGGGCACAAGCGCCCATCCATACTGGCTGACGCGCTTGAGGCCATCATTGGCGCGGTCTACCTGGACGCTGGCTTCGACACCGCTGCGGCCATGGTGCGCCGCCTGTATGCCGGGGTGGAACTGAGCACCCATATGAGTGCCATGGGCAAAGATCCCAAGACGGAATTGCAGGAGTGGCTGCAGGCGCGCAAAATGAAGCTGCCGGCCTATCGGGTGGTGGCCACATTGGGTGAAGCACACAAGCAGTCATTCGATGTGGAATGTTCGGTGACCGAATTCGCCCTGAGCGAACGCGGCATTGGGGCTTCCCGCCGTGCAGGCGAACAGGCCGCTGCGGCCGCCATGCTGCAACGCCTTGCGTCCCGGCCGGGCGAACGCAGCGCCTGAGACATCGAGCCGATGTGTTCTGACACATCCAAACTGAACCAAGTTGATCCGACCACATGCCCAAACCACCTGCCCATCCAAACGCGTCGCCAGCCAGCCCGGTTCCACCGGGCGCCAACGCAGAGCTCGATGCCATGCTGGCGCGTGCGCTGGGAAAGTCGGAGGCGGAGGTTGAGGTGGATTTGCCCGGCGAAGAGTCGTCAGAGGTGGTTGATCCCGCTGAGAAACGGTGTGGTTACGTGGCCATCGTGGGCAAACCCAATGTCGGTAAATCGACACTGCTCAATGCGCTCGTTGGTCAGAAGGTCAGCATCACATCGCGTAAGGCCCAGACCACACGCCACCGGATCACAGGCATGCGCACGCTCGGGGCCACCCAGTTTGTGTTTGTCGACACGCCCGGATTTCAAACGCGCCATGGCAACGCCTTGAATCGAGCGCTCAACAAGACGGTGCTCGGTGCGGTCAGTGACGTGGACCTGATTCTGTTCGTGGTGGAAGCGGGCCAGTTCAATCTGGCCGACGCCAAGGTGTTGTCGCTGCTGCCCGCGAATGTGCCGGCGATTCTGGTGGCCAACAAGTTTGATCTGGTGCATCGCCGTGGCGATCTGGCGCCCTGGCTGCGATCCATGCAGGAGCGCCATCCCTTTTCCGAGTTCGTGCCGATGTCGGCCAAAACGTCCAAAGACATCGAACGGCTGTTCGGAATCTGCGAGAAGTACCTTCCTCAGCAACCCTGGATGCACAGCCCCGACGACCTGACGGATCGGAGCGAACGGTTCATGGCCAGCGAAATGGTGCGCGAGAAGCTGTTTCGACTCACCGGCGATGAGCTGCCATACACCTCCACGGTGATCATCGACAAATTCGAAGAAGAAGGGCGACTCAGGCGCATTGCTGCCACGATCGTGGTGGAGCGCGAAGGCCACAAAGGCATGGTCATTGGCGACAAGGGCGAAAAGCTCAAGCGCATCGGTACCGAAGCCCGGCAAGAGCTCGAAAAGCTCTGGGATTGCAAAGTCTTCCTGGAGCTTTGGGTAAAAGTGCGCTCTGGCTGGGCCGATGACGACGCTCGCGTGCGTTCGTTTGGCTACGAGTGAACGCCAGAGCGCCATCAGCGTTGTCGAGAACAAGCTTCGGAACTCTTGAGTCGTTGATCGTCCGCTGATGGGCTCCTGACATGGCTTCACGCCGTTTTGCCGACGAACCCGCTTTTGTCTTGCACCGGTACGACTGGAGTGAGTCCAGTCTTGTGCTGGAGGTGTTCACCCGCCACCACGGGCGAATCGCCCTTGTGGCGAAAGGGGTCAAGCGGCCCACGTCGCAATTCCGCCCGGTTTTGTTGCCGCTGCAGCCGCTGTTGTTGAGCTGGGGTGGAGACGCTGAGGTCAGAACACTCAAGGCTGCGCAATGGCAGGGTGGGCATGTCATGCCGACCGGTGAGGCCTTGTTGTCCGGCAGCTACCTCAATGAGTTGCTGATGCGTCTTCTGGCCAGGGACGATGCGCATGAGCGGCTCTTTGACCACTACGCCATGGCGGTGCAGTTGTTGGCGGAGCGGGGCGATACGCAGGAGCTTCTGCTTCGGGCTTTTGAGCTGTTGTTGTTGAAGGAGATCGGCCTGCTACCGGACCTGTCTCGGGACGGCAGCTCCATGATCGCGGTGGACCCGGCAGGCTCTTACGTGCTGGTGCCCGAAAGCGGTCTGCGCGTGGCGCAAGAGGGCGAAGGCCGCCCGTTGACGGGGGAGCAATGTCTTGGTCTGTACCATGCCATGGAAGGGGACACTCCCTTTCTGGCCACGCTGCGGGCTTGTGCTTCCTGCATGGCGGCACTGCGCATACCCTTGCGCGGCCTGCTGCACTACCATTGCGGTGTCCGGGTGTTCAAGACCCGTCAACTGATGATCGATGTGCAGTCCATGATGCGCCTGAGCGGGCCAGCTGTGGCCGGCGGAGATCTGACACCTGTTCCGAGAACCTCATCCACCTCATGACCGCAACCATATCGCACAGCCCCGCCGGTACGGCCTTGTCTGTCAACCTGAACAAGGTGGCCCTCGTGCGCAACACCCGCCACCTGGGCATACCTTCAGTCGTGCGTGCGGCTATCCAGTGTCTGGAGGCTGGTGCACAAGGCATCACGGTGCATCCCAGGCCCGACGAGCGCCATGTGCGCCTGGGCGATGTGTTTGAACTGGGCGAGCTGATGCTGTCCTGGCCTGACCGGGAATTCAACATCGAAGGCAATCCGCTTCACAACCTGATGGCTGTTGCGAGGGACGTGAAGGCAAGGGGGTTGCCCTTGCACCAGTTGACCTTTGTACCCGACAGCGAAGGTCAGTTCACCAGCGATCACGGCTGGTCTTTTCCGCAGGACGAAGAAAAGCTTCGCGACCTGATCGCTCAGGGGCAGGCACTGGGTGCGCGCGTGAGCCTTTTCATGGATGCCGATGCGGCAGCCATGCGTGCTGCACGTGCGGTGGGTGCGGATCGGGTGGAGCTGTACACCGAGCCCTATGCAGCGGCCTGGCAGGCGTCGCCAGAGCGCGCCTTGCAGCTGGAGCGTTTTTGTGCTGCGGCAAAAGCCGCAACAGCCGTGGGATTGGGGGTCAACGCCGGCCACGATCTCAACCGGGAAAATCTGACGGACTTTCTGCGCCATGTGCCTGGCGTGCACGAGGTGTCCATTGGCCATGCCCTGATCGCTGATGCCCTCGAGATGGGTTACACCGCCACAGTCAAAGCCTACCGCCGTGCCATGGACGAAGCCTCGATCTGAGTGAAGAGGGTTCGATGATCTACGGCATAGGCACCGACATTTGCGATATTCGGCGCATGGAGGCCACCTGGAAGCGCCAGGGTGAGCGTTTCGCGCGCAAGGTGTTGGCAGATGCCGAGTTTGCAGTCTGGCAACAGCGCAGCGCGCGTTGGCCCCAACGCGGTCTTCGCTACCTCGCCACGAGGTTCTCTGCCAAGGAAGCATTTTCCAAAGCGGTAGGTATGGGTATGCGCATGCCCATGACCTGGCGAAGTTGCGAGATAGGCAACCTGTCCAGTGGCCAGCCCGTCATCATCCTTCACGGTGAGCTCAAGACCTGGTTTGAAGGTGAAGGTCTTCGCGCCCATGTGACCGTTACCGACGAAACCGACTACGCGGCCAGCTTTGTGGTCGTGGAACGGGACTGACCTGACAACCCTTCAAAATCCAGCCATGCATGCACACGCTCCCCTGATCATCGATGTGGCTGGCTTCGGCCTCAGCGCTGACGATCGCCGTCGACTCGCCCATCCATTGGTGGGCGGGGTCACTCTGTTTGGTCGCAACTGGCGCGATCGCGATCAACTGACGGCACTGTGCGGTGAAATCAAGGCCGTGCGGAGCGATCTCCTCATCGCGGTTGATCACGAGGGTGGACGCGTGCAGCGCTTCCGCACCGACGGCTTCACCCATCTTCCACCCATGGCCGAGCTGGGCCGCATGTGGATGGCGCCCGCCAAGAAGGATGAATTGGAGGGCGCGGCCGCCCTGAGAGCCACCAACGCGGCCGTGGCTGTGGGTTATGTGCTGGGTGCCGAACTGCGCTCTTGTGGCGTGGATCTGAGCTTCACGCCGGTGCTGGACCTTGACCATGGCGGCAGTTCGGTCATTGGTGACCGGTCCCTCGCGCGAGATCCCAGGGTCGTGTCAGTGCTGGCACAGAGTCTGATGCACGGTCTGCTGCAAAGCGGTATGGCCAACTGCGGCAAGCACTTCCCAGGGCATGGTTTCGTTCGTGCAGATTCCCATCTGGCCATTCCTGTCGACCCGCGAAGCCTCAAGCACATCCTGGCAGAGGATGCCGCGCCCTACGACTGGTTGTCTGCCAGTTTGCAGGCTGTCATGCCGGCCCATGTGATCTACCCCAGGGTAGATTCGCGACCTGCAGGCTTTTCTGCCCGCTGGTTGCAGGACGTGCTGAGAAGAAAGCTCGGGTTCACAGGAGCGATCTTCAGCGATGACTTGAGTATGGAGGCGGCTCGTCACATCGATGGGCGACAGGTCAGCTTTGCGCAAGCCGCGCTGGCGGCACTCGCTGCGGGCGTTGACATGGTGGTGATTTGCAATCAGTCGGTGGTTGACGGTGGTGCGCCCATCGATGACGCCATCGAAGCCCTTTCGCGTGCGATCTACATGGGCCAGTGGGCGCCCCAGCCGTCCAGCGAGGCGAGACGCCTGGCGCTGATTCCCCGTTTCAAGGCGCCGGAATGGGGTGACCTGATGGTGAGCGAGCCCTACATGCGGGCGTTGAATTTGCTGCCCTGATACCTTGCGTCAGCGACTGGCTGATCAGCCGTCAAGACCCAGCTTTTCGAGCAGATCGGCCACCAGTTCCAGGCGCAGCATTGGGTTGTCCAGTGCCATCAATCGTTGTTTGAGGTCGGTCGGAGCCGGTAGCAGTTCGGTCCAGCGGTTGGCCACCCAGCCGCTGTCGTCCCATTGGTAGGGCGGCTGAATGGGCAGATCGGTCAGTTGCCCGGGATCGCGTTCCTGCAGATTGTTCAACAGCCGCTGCAGGGCGTCTCGCGTGCTGACAAGATGGTCTGGTACTGCCACCAATGGTTCGGTCGCGTCCAGCCTCACGTCTGCCACCCAAAGGCCATGCTGGAGCTGCTGGCGGCGGGTGACATGGAAGCGCTGCAGACCGCGGCACCGGATCACCATCAGTCCAGGCTGGGGTCGCTCCAGTTGTTCAATCTGCGCCATGGTCCCCACGGAATGAAAAACCTCCTTGGCAAAGCCGTCCCCGCTTGGGGGTGCCTGAGGATCGATCCGTCGCACTTCGCTGCCTTCACTCAGTGACACGACACCAAAGGGTGCCCCTGCCTTGTGGCAACGTCCAATCATGTCCAGATAGCGCACCTCGAAGATGCGCAAAGACATCCAGCCGCCTGGAAACAGCACGGTCTGCAGTGGGAACAGGGGCAGCTGAGACAGCGTGAGCGGTTCAGCCTCTGGCTGCGAGGTCAATCGGTGACCACCGCATCAGCGCTCTGGCGCTGCAACATGGCCAGCGTGCTGGCGATGGTGGCACGCAGTTCGCGCCGGTCGCAGATGAAGTCAACCGCGCCCTTGGTCTGCAGGAACTCGGCCCGCTGGAACCCTTCGGGAAGCTTCACCCGCACGGTGTTTTCGATCACGCGAGGTCCTGCGAATCCGATCAGGGCCTTGGGTTCGGCGATCACCACATCACCGACAAAAGCAAAACCGGCAGAAACGCCTCCCATGGTGGGATCGGTGAGCACGCTGATGTAGGGCAGCCCCTTTTTGGCCAGGCGGGTCAGCGCAGCGTTGGTCTTTGCCATCTGCATCAACGACAGCAAACCTTCCTGCATGCGTGCGCCGCCTGTTGCGGTGAAACACACAAATGGGACTTTTTGAGCAATGGCTTCCTCGACCCCGCGCACGAATCGTTCACCAACCACCGATCCCATGGAGCCGCCCATGAAATCAAATTCAAAGCAGACCGCCACCAGGCTGATGCCATGCACGGCGCCGCCCATGACGATGAGGGCATCGGTTTCACCGGTGGTTTCCAGGGCCTCCTTCAGGCGCTCAGGGTATTTGCGACTGTCCTTGAATTTGAGGGCATCCACCGGCAGCACCTCCTGGGCCAGCTCGTATCGACCTTCGGCGTCGAGAAACGCGTTCAGTCGGGCACGGGCGCCGATCCTGTGGTGGTGGCTGCAGTGGGGGCACACATTCTGGTTTTTTTCCAGATCATTCTTGTAGAGCACCGCTTCGCAGCTGGGGCACTTGATCCACAGACCTTCTGGCACACTGCGGCGCTCTGTCGGGTCGGTGGGCGTGATCTTGGGTGGCAGCAGCTTTTCTAGCCAGGACATGTTTTCTCCTTTGCGTGGACGGCTTGCGACCAACGCGAATTCGGGATTATGCGTCGAGCGCTTTTCGGATGGTGCGAAGGAAATTCGACGCAACGGCAATGACTTTTTCGTGCGGTTCGCTTTCGATCAGCTGGATGATCTTGCTGCCGATCACCACAGCATCGGCAGACTGCCCGATGGCTCTGGCAGTCTCCGCGTCCCGAATCCCGAAACCCACACCCACCGGCACGCTGACATGCGCCCGAATGCGCGGCAACATGGCTTCGACCTGGCCAATGTCCAGCGTACCGGCACCGGTGACGCCTTTGAGTGACACGTAATAGACGTAGCCACTGGCCACCTTCGCCACTTGTGCCATGCGCTCGTCGGTGGAGGTGGGTGCCAGCAGGAAGATCAGGTCCATGCTGTGCTCTCGCAGGTCTGCCGCAAAATCTTCGCACTCTTCCGGTGGGTAGTCGACGATGAGCACCCCATCCACACCAGCAGCGCTGGCATCGCGGACGAAGGCCCTTGCGCCGTGCTTCTGGTCATATCGCTCAACCGGGTTGGCGTACCCCATGAGCACCACAGGGGTGGTGGTATCGCGCTCGCGAAAGGTTTTGACCATGGCCAGCACCTGGACAAGGCCTATCCCCAGCGCCAGTGCGCGATCGCCCGCCTTTTGAATCACCGGTCCGTCTGCAGAAGGGTCCGAGAAGGGTACGCCCAACTCGATCACATCGGCGCCTGCCTCGACCATGCCGTGCATCAGGTCCGGCGTGATGTCGGCATACGGGAAGCCGGCGGTGACATAGGGAATGAGCGCCTTGCGGTTCTGGGTTTTGAGCGCGCCCAGCGCGGCTTCAATGCGACTCATTGGGCATTTCCCACTTTGGTTGTTTTGGGCCGCGAAGCACGCGCAGAGGCGGGCGTTGCCTTGATCTGTATGGCGGTTGTGTCCGAGCCTCCCTTGACCGACTGCCCTCGGCAACTGGGTCTGCAATAAAAGTCGGCTTGAGACAGGTCGGCGACGGTGCCGATATCCTTGTCGCCGCGACCAGAAAGGTTGACCAGAATGGACTGGTCCTGGCGCATGTTCTTCGCCAGCTTCATGGCATATGACACCGCGTGGCTCGACTCCAGCGCAGGAATGATGCCCTCCGTGCGGCACAGGTAGTGAAACGCCTCGAGCGCCTCTGCGTCCGTGACACCCACGTACTCGGCGCGGCCGATGTCTTTCAGGAACGCGTGCTCTGGTCCCACGCCAGGGTAGTCGAGGCCGGCGCTCACGCTGTGTGTTTCTGTGACCTGGCCGTTGTCATCCTGCAGCACATAAGTGCGGTTGCCATGCAGTACGCCAGGACTGCCCTTCTGCAGCGAAGCAGAGTGCTTGCCACTGTCGAGACCCTCTCCAGCTGCTTCCACGCCGATCAGACGCGTTTCGGCGTGATCGATGTAAGGGTGAAAAATACCCATGGCATTGCTGCCGCCACCCACACAGGCCACCACGGCATCTGGCTGCTCACCACTGCAGCCGGCTGCCTTGAGCATCTCGGGCATCTGCACCAGGCATTCCTTGCCGATCACGCTCTGGAAATCGCGCACCATCATCGGATAGGGGTGGGGACCGGCAACGGTACCGATGATGTAGAAGGTGTCGTCCACATTGGCGACCCAGTCGCGCATGGCTTCGTTGAGCGCGTCCTTTAGCGTCTTGCTGCCACTGTCGACCGGCACCACGGTGGCACCCAGGAGTTTCATCCGGTAGACATTGGGGCTCTGTCGCTTGACATCTTCGCTGCCCATGTACACCACGCATTCCAGCCCGTAGCGGGCACAGATGGTGGCAGTGGCTACGCCATGCTGTCCAGCGCCTGTTTCGGCAATGATGCGCGGCTTGCCCATGCGCTTGGCCAGCATGGCCTGGCCAATGGTGTTGTTGATCTTGTGTGCGCCAGTGTGATTGAGGTCTTCCCGCTTGAGGAATATCTGGGCACCGCCCTGTTCACGACTCATGCGTGCTGCATGGTAGACCGGACTGGGCCTGCCCACAAAGTGGGCGAGTTCGCTTCTGAATTCAGCGAGAAACTCAGGATCGTCCTGGTACCTGGCGTATGCGGCCTTCAGTTCATTGATGGCATGGGTGAGCGTTTCGCTCACAAAGCTGCCGCCATAGATGCCGAAGTGCCCTTTGGCATTGGGTTGCTGGTATGTGTTCATGGAATTTCCCGATACGGAGGTCTGGGCCATTCCTGATGAGGATCAGCCCGAACGGTCAATCAAAGCATCGGCTGCACGCACGGCAGCCACGAAATCGAGCATCTTGGCGCGGTCCTTGATGCCTTTGGACACCTCCACGCCGGAGCTCACGTCAACGGCCCAGGGCCGTACGTGTCTGATGCCATCGATCACGTTTGCAGGCGTGAGTCCACCAGATAAAACGAGGCGAGAGCTGGCGTTTAGATGCGGATGTGACCAAGGAAAAGCCGTCCAGTCAAAAGATTGACCTCCGCCGCCGTAGCCTTCGACGTGGGCGTCGAGAAGGATGGCCTGGGCATCGGCGTGATCAAGCGCGTATTTTAGAAGATCGAAGCCTGCTCCGGCAGAACCGGGGGGAATTCGCGCAGCACGCAGGTAGGGTCGGGCGGCGGCTTTGCAGGCGCTGGGTGTCTCGTCGCCGTGAAATTGCAGCAAGGCGTTTGGTACCTCGCTGCAGCCTTGCTCGATTTCCTGGGGGGAAGCGTTGACAAACAACAACACCGGGGCCACGAAGGCGGGCAATCGACGGGCCAGTTCCCCAGCGCGCTTCGCAGTGACGGCGCGAGGGCTGGGTGCGTAGAGCACGAATCCGATCGCATCAGCGCCCGCATGCACAGCCGCGTCAACGTCTACCTCACGTGTGAGGCCACAGATCTTGATTCGGGTTCGATGGGTTGGCATGTGCTGAGGGTTTGTCGAGGTATCTGGCGCGCAGGTGCATCGAAGCAGGCGAGGGTGGGTACGGCAGCAGCTCGCCGTGGTGATACCGACAACTGGTCGCCATATCAGGGCAACCAGTCGAAGGCAGGTGTACCGCTGGGGAGATTCAGTGCCTCATCGTAACGTGGCCCCAGGAAGTAAAGGCCATCGGGGGAGAATGTGGGCGCCGCTGCATCCCTGCTTTTCGCTTGCAGCACTTCGTTCATCCAGCTGGCAGGCCGGCTGCCAGTTCCGATTGCCACGAGGCATCCCATGATGTTGCGAATCATGTGGTGCAGGAACGCTGTGGCCTCGAATTCGACGCGCCAATATGCGCCTCGCTGCTCGATGTCAATGCGCAGCATGCGCTTGATGGGGGACAAGGCCTGGCAGCGCGAAGCGCGAAACGACGAAAAGTCATGCTCACCGAGCAACATCGCTGACGCTTGTCTCATGGCATCCAGTTGAAGCGGTCGAAACACCCACCCCACCCGCTTCGCCTCCACGCTGGGCCTGACCGGTGACTCCAGCAACACATAAGCGTAGCGGCGCGACTGGGCACTGGCCCGTGCATGAAACGAAGATGGAACGCGCCGAGCCCACTGAATGGCAATATCCGGAGGCAAAAAACGGTTGGTGCCACGAACCCAGGCCGTGTCCGAACGCGCGACCCCGCAATCAAAATGCACCACCTGCATCAGGCCGTGTACACCTGCGTCGGTTCGACCGGCGCACAAGGTACTCACCTTGTTCAGCGCGGTGAACTTTGACAGGGCCAGTTCGAGCTGGTCCTGGATTGTTCGACCGCTGGGCTGGCTTTGCCAGCCTTCGTAGCTGGCGCCGTTGTAGCTGACACCCATCGCCATGCGGGCAGGTGGACCGACTGGTGCCAACCCCGAAATCGCCCGGCCCTCTTCTCCAAGAGCCCGGAGAGCATCCGCCGATTCAGGCAAGGTCCGAGAGGAAAGTACGTGCTTTGGTCTTGAGTGTCCCAGAGGCCTCTGCGAGCACTTCTTCTGCCAATGAGCGGGCACCCTCCAAGTCCCCGATGGCCCGGAATTCTTCGGCCAGAGACAGCTTGGTATCCAGCGGACTTTCTTCTGTAACCTGGTCGGCTGCGATCAAATCAGCATTTGAGCCATCGCCAAGATCGAGATTGAGTTCGTTGAGATCGAAAGCCATCAACTCGGACCCGTTGGCGTCTGCAGGCACTTCGGGCTCCGATGAATCCAGATCCATGGGGAGTGAGTCGCTGGCGCTGAAGTCGGGCAGGACTTCACTTTCGTCGAAAGTGGGTGACACTGCCATGTCCTGTGGCGCTTCTGCCGCTTGATCAGCTTCCTTCGAGCCCGCCAGGGGGACTGGCTCAGACGGGAAATCAAGATCGAAATCCATGGACTTCGATATAGGGCCGGCTGCAGGTTCGTCAGGCAAATCGGTCAGGGCTTCTGTGAACTTGAGATCGTCCATGGCGGAGACAGACTCGCGCCCACTCTGCGCGGGTACCGAATCACCGAGTCCTGCTGGATCGATGGGGTCATCGAAGGAGAAATCGAGATCCAGCCCTGAACCGCCGGTCGCATCTCCAGTCGGTGACAACGTGCTGTTGGTGAAGGGCAGGGTGTTGAGCGCGCCACCAGCCACGCCCGCCGCTGCGGCAAGCTTGACCGCAGGACTGCCGCCGGGCTGGTACAAAGGGTTCGACGGATCGAGCTCTTTGCCAATATCGCAGGCATGTTCCCATTCCGGGCCCTGTCCCTGTGTGAGGTTATAGGCTTCGGTTGCCACCACTTCAAAGGCCTTGGCGTCCCGGCGTTTGGCGTAGATCTCAAGCAGCTTCACGTGAATCGCCACGCGTGTGGGCGTGCTGCGCATGGCCTCTTTGAGAATTTCTTCGGCCTGAAGGTCGCGACCGTAGGCCAGGTAAACATCGGCTTCGGCCACCGGATCCACGTCACCTGCCGCGTCCAGCTGGCTTGGCGAATACACCATGGAAGAACCGGACACACTGGCGTCTGCGGTGTCGATGCGCTGGCCGCCGCTCGAACCGAAGAAGGAGTCGGGCTGCAGGCGGCTCTCAAGGAACGAGCTGTCTACGCTGGCGCCCTTGTTGCGTTGCCGCAAGCGGTAGAGGCCAAGGCCAGCCAGCAATGCCAGGAGACCTCCAGCCAGCGGAAGCACCAGCGGGTTGTCCCTGAGTTTGTCGATCAGGCTGGGCTCATCGGGCAGGGGTGCAGGAACCGGTGCTGGTGCCAGCACAGGCGCGGGCGTCACGGGGGCTGGCTCTTCGGCCGCCACTGCAGGCTCTGCTGGCGGGCTGTCGGCCGCTGCCGCATCGGGTGCAGCTGGGTCGGCACCGGTCGCAGGCGCTCCGGGCACCACCAGGGCAGAACCGTCGGTCGCTCCAGCCGGGCCACTTCCTTCTGCTGCCGGAGCCGCTGGAACGGCTGGTTGTAGCTGGGCCAGCTCTTCGATATTTCGTGAGAGTTCTGCAACGCGTGTGGACGCGTCTTCAGCCTGCCGCTCCTGTGCAATTTGTGCTTCTGGCGCTGTCTGACCGGGTGCCGCCTCTTTCGAGAGTGTCAGTCGATCTGGCGCGGTGACCGCAGGGCTGGCGTCCTGAACCTCTGTCTGCACCGTGCCTGCAGCCTGTCGATCTGCCTGACCCACGTTGGCCTCTGGTGCTGCGCCAGCAAGGCGGCGGCGGAATTCGTTGAAGTCGCGGCTCTGGGCTGCAATGATCTGCCGTGCTTCGCGCGCTTCGACCGCTGAGGCTTCTTCGGCGGTTGGCAGGTCGAGAACCACGCCAGCGCGCAGTCTGTTGACGTTGTCGCCAATGAAAGCGCGTGGGTTCGACCTCAGCATGGCAACCAGCATCTGATCGAGTGACACATTGGCAGGGCGATTGGCCTCGGCGATGCGTCCTGCCGTATCACCCGATACCACACTGACTTGCGAGCTGCGTTCAGCCTGGATGGGCGGGAGGCTTGCAGGCGCTGAAGCTGAGGGAGGCTGCACCTGCTGGGTTGTGGGAGCAGCGGGCGCGGGAGCGGCAGCCGCAGGAGGCGTGACCGGCCTGGCAGGGGCTGAAACACCGGGGGCGACAGGTGTCACAGGCGCGGCTGCGCGGAGTTGGGGAGGGTCAAACAGCAACGTGTAGTCGCGGACGATCCGGCCGGAAGCCCAGTTCGCCTCCACGATCAGGTCAACAAAGGGTTCCGTGACGGGTCGGTTGCTTGTGAGCTGGAGGTAGGCGCGGCCATCAGGGCGGCGCTGTAGTGTGATCTGTAGGTTGCTCAGTGCGGGATTGAAGTCCATGCCCGCTGCGCTGAAAGCGTCGCCCGAAGCCAGCCCCACAGTGAGCGTGGAGGCTTCATCCGCATTGATTTCGGGGATGTCGATCTGGGCACGGAGGGGCTCGCCCAGGGCCGACTGCACAACGATTCGCCCAAGGGCAAGTGCCTCTACGTCTGCGTGCTGTGCAAGGCCTGCACAAAGCAAAGCCGCAATCGCAACCGAATGCATCCGCGCTAAACCGCGAGATTCGGAGCCCACTCTATGGGTTTTGACCGGGGAAGAATGGGTGTGACGGGAGTTGGATGGCACTTGAACCTCGAGGTAAAAATCCGAGAAATGACCTTAACATCAACGCATTACAGTGACAAGCTGAGAATCCGCTTGAGTTTCATTGCCTGCCTTCCGTCGGCTTCGTCCCCCAATCTCGTTGCAACTTCGCAACGAGATTGGGGTGGGACGCGTTGAATCACCTGTCCCATCTCGACACATTCACGCACCCAGAAGAATCCTGAGCATGCGCCGCAGCGGTTCGGCTGCACCCCAGAGCAACTGGTCGCCGATGGTAAACGCACCCACATACTCGGGACCCATGGCGAGCTTGCGGATGCGTCCCACCGGGATGGTCATGGTGCCGCTGACAGCCACTGGAGTCAGATCGCGCACCGTGTCCTCGCGGGTGTTCGGCACGACCTTCACCCAGGCGTTGTCCTCGGCGATCATGGCTTCAAGGTCGGCCACCGGCACGTCTTTTTTCAGTTTGAATGTGAGTGCCTGACTGTGGCAGCGCATGGCACCGATGCGGACGCAAAATCCGTCTACAGGTATGGCTGCTGAATTGAATCCATCGCCTTTGCCCAGAATCTTGTTGGTCTCGGCCATGCCTTTCCATTCTTCCTTGGACATGCCGTTGCCGAGATCCTTGTCGATCCAGGGGATCAAAGAGCCGCCCAGTGGAACGCCGAAATGCGCGGTCTCTGCACTGGTAAGAGCGCGTTGTTTGGCGACCACCTTGCGGTCGATTTCCAGGATGGCGCTCTTGGGGTCGTCCAGCAAGGCCTTGACTTCCTGATTGAGCGTGCCGTACTGGGTAAGCAGTTCGCGCATGTGTTGCGCGCCTCCGCCAGAGGCCGCCTGGTAGGTCTGTGTGCTCATCCATTCCACAAGGCCGGCCTTGTACAGCGCTCCCACACCCATGAGCATGCAGCTCACGGTGCAGTTGCCACCCACCCAGTTTTTGCCACCTTTGGCAAGGGCGTCCTTGATCACCGGCATGTTGACCGGGTCAAGAACGATGACGGCGTCTTTGTCCATTCGCAGTGTGGACGCCGCATCGATCCAGTGGCCATTCCAGCCAGCAGCGCGCAGTTTGGGGAACACCTCGCTGGTGTAGTCACCACCTTGGGCGGTGATGATGATGTCGCAGCGCTTCAGCGCGGCGATGTCGTGGGCGTCCTGCAGTTTGGTTTCGTTCTTCGCCATGGATGGCGCCTGACCGCCAGCATTCGATGTGGAGAAAAACAGAGGTTCGATGTGATCGAAGTCCTTTTCTTCGATCATGCGGTCCATCAACACCGAACCCACCATGCCGCGCCAGCCAACCAGGCCTACCAACTTGCTCATTTCATCGCCCTTTCAATTAAAAAAACAGTGTCAGACCGACCTGTTCCGCCCGGCTCGTCAGGCCAGGGAGGGCGCACGACGAACCAGGCTGGATCAGCCCTTAATGGTCGTGGTTTTGATGGTGATCGCGCGCAACGCCACATCCACGGGGGCGGTGGATTCGATGTTCAGCTGGAACAAGCGGGCGGCAATCATGGAGCAGAATTGTAGCTGACGCCCGCCGGCGGCCCCTAAAAAAAGGCAACACGCGCTTGCGTGCTGCCCCCGTTCATGGTGGTGCCTGGGTGTTTTCAGCCCAGTGCTTTCACCACCGCGTCGCCCATCTCTGCCGTGCCCACCTTGGTGGTGCCTTCGCTGTGGATGTCTGGGGTGCGCAGGCCTTGAGCAAGCACCTTCTGCACGGCGGCTTCAATGCGTTGCGCAGCGGCTTCCTGGTTCAGGCTGAAGCGCAGCATCATGGCCGCACTCAGAATGGTGGCCAAGGGGTTGGCAATGCCTTTGCCCGCGATGTCGGGTGCACTGCCAT
>JAABRN010000012.1 GCA_011390855.1 Hydrogenophaga sp.
GTTCTGCCGTAGCGTTTGTGGAGGTTCTGCACCAACAGGCTGGGCTGCGTCATGCCTTGCCCCCCCAGACCAGAAACACCCCTGGCGGCACAAACCAGCAGGCCAGGTTGCCCCCTGTGCATGGGCGGCGCAAGTCGGATGGGACGCGGTGGATCGGGTTTTTCGGCATGTCGCGAGAGTGGGGTTTGTCAGCCGTGGGTTTGAATTGGCGGACCAAGCAGACGTTCTACCGATTGCAGCACGCGCGCCAGCGCATCGGGTGCGTCGCAGGCAATGACCTGTCGTTCGGGCATGGAACGCAGCCAGGTGATCTGCCGTTTGGCCAGTTGGCGTGTCGCAAAAATGCCGCGGTTGCGCAGTTCGGCAAGCTGGGCGTCGGTTAAATGGTTGCCCGCAGCATCCAGCGCTTCCCAGGCCTGCCGGTAGCCCACGCAACGCATGGAAGGCAGATCGGGATGGAGGTCGCCGCGTGCGCGCAACGCGCGCACCTCGTCAATGAAGCCGTCTGCCAGCATCGCGTCGAAGCGTTGGGCGATGCGCGCGTGAAGCCAGGCGCGGTCGTCCGGCTCCAGTGACAACAGCTGACCGGGGGCCAGCGGACCGCTTTCTTTGGCGCTGCCGGTCTGGAAAGCAGAGATGGGCTGACCCGATACCTCGAACACTTCCAGCGCCCGCTGGATACGCTGCGAGTCGTTCGGAAACAGCCGGGCTGCTGTGACGGAGTCAATTCTTGCGAGTTCGGCGTGCAACGCAGGCCAGCCCAGGGACTGGGCCCGGGCCTCGATGCGGGCACGCACCTCGGCATCGGCGCGAGGCATGTCGTCCAGCCCCTGCACCAGTGCCCTGAAATAGAGCATGGTGCCGCCCACCAGCAGGGGCATGCGTCCACGCGACCCGATTTCGCCAATCAGCTGCGTGGCGTCGCGCACAAAATCGGCCGCGCTGTAAGCCTGCAGGGGGTCGGTGATGTCGATCAGGTGGTGCGGCACCTGTGCGCGTTCCTGTGGCGAGGGTTTGGCGGTGCCGATGTCCATGCCGCGAAACACCAGGGCCGAGTCGACGCTGATGATCTCCACCGGCCAGCGCTGCGCAATGGCCATCGAGGCAGCGCTCTTTCCGCTGGCTGTTGGACCGGCCAGAGCGATGCACCTGACTTCCGATGCTGGCGTGTTCACGGGTTTGAGCGCGAGGGTTCAGGCGGATCGGACAGCGGGTGCCCAGATTCGAGCGCACGCCTTGGAATCGGGTCTGCCAGGCCACTGGCGTGGTCTTCCGCTGGAGGGAAGTCACGAAGAGGGGCTGGGGGGGTGACCTCACTCATTCCGTACTTCTGCACCAGCGTCCACGCGAAGAATGCGATCACCACGCTCCAGAACCACAGGCCGTTGGTCAGAGGCAGTACCGAGCCTGCGCCGTCTGCGACGCTGGCCAGACTGCGACCCAGCCAGCCACCCATGAAGAAGGCCGCGACCATCATCAGAAAACCGCTCAGCGCCGAAGCGGCGCCTGCCGCGTGAGGAAACGGACCGACAGCGCCGCTTTGCCCGCAGGGCTGGTGCACACCGTGCGCCAGCATGAACAGGTAGAAGGGCAGCATGATCGCGAACACGTTCTGAATGCCCGCGAGCGCCAGCACTCCCATGAGTGTGCCGCCAGTGACGGTGCATGCGCCCGCCAGGGCAACGGTACGCCGCACGCCCAGGCGGGGCAGCAGCCTGCGGCAGATGAGGGTGCCCACGATGTAGCTCAGCGACATGCTGAACATGACCATGCCATAGACCGGCTTGGACAGCTCCAGCACCTGAATGAAGACGAAGGGCGACGCGGCCAGAAAGGTGAACAGGCCGGTGTAGGACGCGGTGGATAGCAGCGTGAATGCCCAGAACGTGGGGTGTTGCACGATCTGCCACCAGGTGCGCAACAGCGTTCCCGGCTGCAGAGCCTGGGGGTTCTTGCGCTGCAGGGTTTCTTCAAAACGCAGGGCAAGCACCACCAGTGTGGCGGCACCAAACAGCGCGACGACCAGCAAAGCCATGCGCCAGCCCAGGAATTCAGCGACCAGCCCGCCCAGTGGCGCGCTTGCGCAGGCAATCACGCCCAGGCCGGTGAGGCCTTTGGACATGATGCGGGCCCCTTCCACCGGGGCGTACAGATCGCGCACGATGGCGCGCGCGCACATCACGCCAGCGCCCATGGCCACGCCTTGCAGCGTGCGCCACAACACCAGCTGTTCCATGGACGCCGAGAACGTGCTGCCGACCGATGCGATCACATACAGGCCCATGCCCGCCAGCAACACGGGGCGCCGCCCGAACCGGTCAGACACCGGCCCCCACACCATCTGCGACATGCCGAAGGCCAGCAGCAAGGCGGTCAGTGTGAGCTGGGCCTGCGACATAGGTGCGCCAAAGCCCTGGGTCAGGGCGGGCAGGGCAGGCAGGTAGAGGTCGGTGGTGACGGGCTGCAGACCGAGCAGCAGCGAGAGCACGAGCACGATCAGGCCCGGCGACATTGACGAATGGTGGGAAGCGGACATCTGATCGAGGGTAGCAGATGGCGCATGCCATGGCTGCCCGAACGACAGCCCGCCAGATGGTCTGGCAGAAGCCTCAGCGAGAGATGGTTTCCTGGGTGTCTTGCCAGCCAAACAGGCTTGCGAGCGCTGCCCGGTACTGGGGCTGACCCACCGAATTGGTGTTGTGGTGCGAGCCGCCCTCAACCAGAACAAATGCCTTGGGGCCCACGGCAGCATCGTAGAGGCGGCGTCCCAGCTCGGGCTGGATCAGTCGGTCGTTGCCACCATGAACGACCAGAAACGGCGAGCCGATGTCGGGCACACGCCGCACCGCTTCGAAACGCTGGGTGATCAGCAGAGAAACGGGCAGCCAACCCCATTTGGTGGTGCCAACCACATCGGCAATTGAAGTGAAGGTGCCTTCCACCAGGGTGCCGGCCTCGTCGTCCACCCGGGCTGCCAGCTCGATGGCGATGGCGCCACCCAGCGAGTGGCCAAAGATGTAGCGTGGTCGATCAGGGTATTTCTTCGCCAGCCATGCCCAGGCGGCCTGCGCGTCTTCCACTGCGAGCGATTCGGAGGGTAGCTGGTTGGTGCTTTTGCCAAAACCCCGGTAGTCGATGGACAGCACCGAGAAGCCCAGCTCTTCCATGCGGCGCACCCGGAAAGCCGAACCGATCACGTTGAAGCGCGCACCATGCAGGTAGAGCAGAACAGGGGCATCAGGCCGGACGTCGAAATTGGCATTTTTGGTCCACAAGCCATGCAGCTTCACGGGCTGGCTGGTTTCCCTGGATTCGAAGTCGATCCAGACATCGCTCATGCCTTCAGCGGCAAGCGTGCCGCCATACCAGCTGCGGTCAGACGGCTGGAAGATCCACTGGCGTTGCTTTTCGTCCAGCGTGGCGCAGCCTGCGAGCAGGGCAATGCTGGCCAGCAGGAGGGCGATCAGTTTTTTCATTGTTGGGGTGGATGCTGGCGCAGAGCGGAAAGTTCAGTCCAGAATGGCAAGTTCCGTACCAGGGTGGCCATTTGTCGCCATTACAAAGGCATGATCATGACCGACAGTGTTTTTACCCGTATCGCCCGGCGAGAAATCCCGGCCGCCATCATCTTTGAAGACGATCAGGTGATCGCCTTCATGGACGCAGGCCAGGTCAACCCCGGTCACGTTCTGGTGGCCACCAAACGCCAGGTTGAAACCGTGATGGAACTGGAGGAAGCCGAAGCCGCCCACCTTTTTGCCGTGGCCACGCGCATTGCCAAGGTCGTGCAGGCCGAATTCCAGCCCAGTGGCATGACCCTGCTGCAAACCAACAAGCCCGACGGCTGGCAGACCGTGCCTCATGTGCACGTGCATGTGTTGCCAAGGCATGCCGATGATGGCGTCGGGCTGGTCTGGCCCCGCAAGGATCCGCCGTTGAGCGAATTGCAGGCGCTGGCAGGGCGCATTCACATTTGACTGGCTGAGCGTGAAGCGCATCGACTCAGTGCCTCTTCCTGCCAATGGCGAGGGGTGTGTGGCGCTCATTTGCTGCTTTCTCCGGAAGCTTGGCTTGGCCGGGTCTCGCCCCGGCGGGCGACTAACTTTCTTTGTCTCGCCAAAGAAAGTCACCAAAGAAAGGCGAGCCGGATGCGCTGTCCCTCCGCTTCGCTACGGGCACACTGCGCTGCTCGGTGCGCGGGGGAAATTCGCAAACTTGTCCGCTGCGCGGCCTTCGGACATGCGAATTTCTGATCCCCACGCTCCTGCGCTGCTCGCCAGCGCATGACGGCGGAAGGCGGGATCGGGAGCGGACCACCTCTCAGTCGGGCGCGCCTTCGCTCCCTGCCCCGTTGGGGGAGGGCTGGGGTGGGGGCCTCTACCCGCCTTTGCTCTTTTTCTCCAGAAGTTTGGCTTGGCAGGGTCTCACCCTTGCGGGAGTCGTTTTTTCCGCGAGCCACCTCGCACGAAATGGCTTCATCCAAGGGCACCGAAGATCCGGCTCCGCCGGTCAGAGGTGCCGCCCCCCTCCAAGCCGAAGGCGCCATAGAGGGGGGTGACGCGAAGCGGCGCGGGGGTGCTCTCTAGATGATGCCTTGCGCCAGCATCGCATCAGCCACTTTCACAAACCCGGCGATGTTGGCACCGTCCACGTAGCTGACTTTGCCATCTGCGCGGCGCCCATGCGTCAAACAGGCTTCGTGGATACCGACCATGATGCTGTGCAGGCGCTGATCCACTTCGTCTCTTGGCCAGCTGATTCGCATGGCGTTCTGGCTCATTTCCAGGCCCGATGTGGCCACTCCCCCGGCGTTGCTCGCCTTGCCCGGTGCAAACAACACACCGGCATCTTCGAAGCGCTGCGCCGCCGCCATGGACGTGGGCATGTTGGCGCCTTCGGCCACGCAGGTCACGCCGTTGCGTATGAGCGTGTTGGCATCTTCGACGTCGATTTCGTTCTGAGTGGCGCAGGGCAGGGCCACGTCCACCGGTACGCCCCAGGGCTTGACGCCTGCTTCAAAACGCGAACCGGTGCGCTCGGCGTATTCGCTGACGCGGCCGTACAGATGGTTTTTCACTTCCATCAGCTCGGCGAGCTTCTCAGGGGTGAAGCCTTCATCGTCGACGATGGTGCCGCTGGAGTCCGACACGGTGACCACCTTCGCGCCCAAGGCCATGGCTTTCTCTACCGCGTATTGCGCCACGTTGCCCGAACCGGAGATGCTCACGCGCAGCCCCTCGAAGGTCTTGCCTTGCTGCTTCAGCATCTGTTCTGCAAAGTACACCGTGCCGTAGCCAGTGGCTTCCGGGCGGATGAGGGACCCTCCAAAGCTCAGGCCCTTGCCGGTGAACACACAGTCGGCCCGGTTGCTGAGCTTTTTCATCATGCCGGCCATGTAGCCGACTTCACGTGCCCCCACGCCAATGTCACCGGCTGGCACATCGGTGTCTGCGCCCACATGGCGGAACAGTTCGGTCATCAGGGCCTGGCAGAAACGCATCACTTCACCCGGGCTCTTGCCCTTGGGGTCGAAGTCCGAGCCGCCTTTGCCACCGCCCATGGGCAGTGTGGTCAACGCATTCTTGAAGGTCTGCTCGAACGCCAGAAACTTCAGGATGGAGAGGTTCACCGAAGGATGGAACCGCATCCCTCCCTTGAAAGGTCCGATGGCCGAGCTGTGCTGGATACGGAAGCCGCGGTTCACCTGCACGTCGCCGTGGTCATTCACCCAGGCAATGCGGAACATGACCACACGCTCAGGTTCGATCAAGCGGTCTAGCAGGCCGTGTTCAGCGTAGCGCGGATGTGTGGCGATGAAGGGCCAGATGCTTTCCATGACTTCCGCCACCGCCTGGCTGAATTCGGGTTGCCCTGGGTTTCGGGCGGCGACGTGTTCGAGGAAATGGTGGACCGAGGTGTATTTCATGAAATTCAATGCATTGGGTTGGTGCATTGAATGATACGCAGCAGCCGTTCAGGAAAATGAAAAATGCACCGATATGGTGTTTTTCGGTTTCATGAGCGGCCAAGCTGTCACGAAAAAAGTGCAAAAAAGGATTCTGGATGATGAATTGCTTCGTATTGGTGCAAACAAGCCCCATGTAACGCGCTTTGGAGAACCCCTGTTTTCAGCGCCCTCGCAGGAACAGCGCGTCCAGTTCCTTCATGCTCACCTGCCGCCAGGTGGGTCGACCGTGGTTGCACTGGTCTGAACGCTCGGTGGTCTCCATCTGCCGCAACAGCGCGTTCATTTCTTCCAGCGTGAGTCGGCGGTTGGCCCGCACGGCTCCGTGGCAGGCCATGGTGGCCAGCAACTCGTTACGGGCGCGCTGCACCACGGTGGAGGCGTCGTGCTGGCTCAATTCGGCCAGCACGCTGCGGGCGAGCTCCACCGGGTTGCCTTGTGAGAGGGTGGTGGGCACCGCACGCACCGCCAGCGTTTTCGGCGAGAACGGCACCACTTCCAGCCCCAGCATGGCCAGCACCACGGCGCTGTCTTCGGCGGTGGCCACCTCTTCAGGCGTGGCGGCGAAGGTGGCCGGGATCAGCAGCGGTTGGCTGGCGAGCTGTTCTTCGTCCATCTGCTGTTTGAGGCGCTCGTACACGATGCGCTCGTGTGCGGCATGCATGTCCACCACCACCAGGCCTTGGGCATTTTCTGCCAGGATGTAGACGCCCTGTAGCTGAGCGATGGCGCGTCCGAGTGGCCATTCGCCCTGTGGCAATGGGTGGGGCGGGGCTTCGGCAGGCTCAGCCCGAACGGCGTGATGAGGCGGGGCTGAGGGTTGTCCTGCTTCTGAAGGTAGAGGTCGTGGGCTTGCCCAGGCATCTGTTCGGGCTGGGCTGGTGGGTGCAGCAGAGGAGGCGCCACCCCACAGGGCCTCCAGGTCACTGACCCGGTGGCCGATCTCTGGCGCTCGGGGTGCAAATGCGAGCCCCGTCTGGTGGGAGGCAGGGGGCCATGCCGGTGCCGCTTCAGTCTCCGGAGCGGACGCCGGTTCTGCCTTGCCAGCCGAGCGAGGCACGGCCAACGCAGACTCTACAGCCCGGCGCACGGCCTGGTGCACTTCGCGGCTGTCTCGGAAGCGCACTTCGATCTTGGTCGGGTGCACGTTCACGTCCACTCGCGTCGGGTCGAGGGACACGAAGAGCGCGTACACCGGCTGGCGGTGGCCGTGCAGCACGTCCTCATAGGCACTGCGGGCCGCGTGCGTGATGACCTTGTCGCGCACGTAGCGCCCATTCACATAGGCGAACTGCCAGTCGTTGCGGGATCGGGCCGCATCGGGTATGCCAGCAAAGCCCCGGACTCGCAAGCGATGGCCGTTGCCGTCATCGGGTACCTCGAGCGGCCAGTCCACCGCGACAGCTTGCGCCACGAAGTCTTCGCCCAGCACGTCGGCCAGGCGCTGGCGCAAAGGGTCGGCATGGTCGCTGGCCACGGCGCGCCACTGGGCCACCAGCTTGCCTTCGTGCCAGATGGCAAAGCCCACGTCCGGGCGCGCCAGCGCGTGCCGGCGTACCGCCTCGATGCAGTGCGCAAGCTCGGTCGCGTCGGTTTTGAGAAACTTGCGCCGAGCGGGCGTTGCAAAAAAGAGTTCGCGCACTTCCACCGTGGTGCCGCGGTTGCGGGCGGTGGGTTGCAATTCGCCGCTGCGACCGTCCAGCAACCAGCCGTGAGATTCCTGCGAATCTTCCACGCGCGTGAGCACAGACATTTCAGCGATCGAGCAGATGGCCGCAAGGGCCTCCCCCCGAAAACCCATGGTGTGCACCGACTCCAGATCGCTCAGGCTGGCAATTTTGCTGGTGGCGTGGCGTTTCAATGCGGTGGGCAGTTCGCTGCGCAGAATGCCGCAGCCATCGTCTTCCACGCTGATGAGGCGAACCCCACCTGCCAGCAACCGCAGCGTGACCTGCCTGGCCCCCGCATCGAGCGCGTTGTCCACGAGCTCGCGCACCACCGAAGCGGGGCGTTCGACGACTTCACCTGCTGCAATCTGGCTGATGAGTTCGTCCGGCAGTTCAAGGATCGGGGAGCGCGGCGCGGCGGGCGCAACCGGTGGTGTCTGGGGGGCGGTTTGAGTCACCGGATCATTGTATGCAGTGACGGATAATCCAGGGTTTGGCTGAAGCCGGCCTGCCATCGGGGTGCGCCGTTCACGTCTGCACAAGGACGATCACTTGAAACTGTTTGGACCGCTGTACGACCGCGTCATGCGCTGGAGCCGCCACCCCAAGGCCCCCTGGTACCTGGGCGGGTTGAGCTTCGCCGAATCGTCCTTCTTCCCGATACCGCCCGACGTGATGCTGGCGCCCATGTGCCTGGCCCGCCCTGCGGCCTGGTGGCGCCTGGCGCTGTTGACCACGGTCACGTCGGTACTGGGCGGTGTGCTGGGGTATTTCCTCGGCATCTTCGCGCTGGAAGCGATCATGCCGTGGGTCGACCGCATGGGCTGGACGCCCAAGCTGGAAACGGCCCGCATCTGGTTCGACCGCTGGGGCTTTGCCGCCGTGTTCATCGCCGGCTTCTCACCCATTCCCTACAAGGTGTTCACCATCGCCGCAGGCGGCATGGCCATGCCGCTGCTGCCTTTCGTGCTCGCGTCCTTCATCGGACGAGGTGGCCGATTTTTCCTGGTGGCCTGGCTCATGGCCCGCTTCGGCCCCGCCATGGAACCCAAGCTGCGCCCGGTGATGGAGTGGCTGGGCTGGGGCTCGGTGGCGTTGGTGGTGGCGCTGTACCTTTACTTGCGCTGACCGACCAGGACCACTCTCCGGCGCGGCGCGGTCTAGATCTGCCGGTTCCGAGCCAACGGCGGGTTCTTGGAAAAATAGCTCACGATGCCACGCAGCAGGGCCTCGGCCAGCTCGTTCTGGTACTTCGGGTCGCGCAGGCGTTTCTCTTCGTCAGGGTTGCTGATGAAGGCGGTCTCCACCAGCACGCTCGGGATGTCTGGGGCGCGCAGCACCGCGAAGTTGGCCTGCTCCACGCGAGGCTTGTGCAGCTTGCCGATGCGTTTCACTTCCCCCAGCATGGATGCGCCCAGCTTGAGGCTGTCGTTGATCTGCGCGGTGGTGCTCATGTCCAGCAGGGCGCGTTGCAGGGTGGCATCTTTGGCTTTCACGTTCAGACCACCCACCAGGTCGGAAGCGTTCTCCTTCTCTGCCATCCACCTCGCCGCGGCGCTGGTGGCGCCGCGTGTGCTCAGCGCGTACACGCTGGCGCCTTGGGGGCGCGGCGTGTAGAAGGCGTCGGCATGCAGGCTGATCATGAGGTCGGCCTGCACCCGCTGCGCCTTTTGCACCCGCACCTGCAGCGGCACGAAGAAGTCGGCGTCGCGCGTCATGAAGGCGCGCATCGGATTGCCGTTCACACGTGTGGCGTTGATGCGGTCGCGCAGGCGGCGTGCGATGGCGAGCACCACATCTTTCTCAAAAGTGCCTCCGGGCCCAATGGCACCGGGATCCTCACCGCCATGTCCGGGATCCAGCGCCACGATGATCAGGCGATCGGTTTTGGCCTTTTGTGTCGGTGTTTTCGCTGCACCGGCCGCCACTGTGGGCGGAGCGGGGCTGTTTGTACCGTTGGCGGCGTCGCGTTCCGCCTGCGCGATCAGCGCCCCCAGCGGATCGTTGGCGGGATCAGGGTCTGCAGCGGTCGCATTGCGATCGGCCATGCGCCCGGTTTCGAGCCCCAGCAGGCGCGCGGCACGCTCGCTGGCCGCGTCGAGATCACGCATGCGCTGACTGATGAGCTGTTCCAGCGGATCAGGCGGGTTCAAGGGGTAGAGGTCCAGCACCAGCCGGTGCTGGTAGGCCGCCACCGGTTGCAGGTTGAACACCTGCGGTTTCACGGCCAGCTTCAGGTCGACCACCAGCCGCACCACATTGGGCGCGTTCTGGGCCACGCGAATGCGGGCGATGTTGGGGTCGTCCGACTTGAGTTGGCCCACCAGTTCGCGCAGGCCGGGCAACAGGTCGATGCCTTCGATGTCCACCGCCAACCTGGGCGGGTCACTCACGAAGAACTGGCGGGCCTGCAATTCACCATCGGACTCGATCGTCACGCGGGTGTAGTCCTCTGCCGGCCAGATCCGCACGGCCACCACGTTGGCGCCGCGCGCAATCTGGTGCGCGCCCAGCAGCAGCACCAATGAACCGGCGCGCAGCAAGCTGCGCCGGTTCAGGGCCAAGGTGGACGCAATGATCATGGGAGCGCCTCCAGCAATTGGTGACCTGTGGGCGTGAGCGCCTTGACTTTCACGCGGCGGGCTTCTTCCGTGTGTTCGGTCATGTCGGGATCGCTGGGTGGTTGAGCAAGGGCGCCTTCTGGTTGTATGTCGATGCTGAGGTCGACCACCGGCATGTGGTCGCCGGCACGTTCTGGCCATTCAACGAGCTTGAGACCAGGGGCTGCAAAAAGTTCGCGAAAGCCGGCATCTTCCCATTCGCGCGGATCGTTGAAGCGGTAGAAGTCAAAGTGCCAGATGGCCAGTGGTTCACCCGCCGGCATGATCGGGCAGTCGGTGGCGCTATGGGGTTCTACCACGGCGTAGGTGGGGCTCTTGATGCGACCGCGCACGCCGAGTGCTCTCAGCAGGTGGCGCACAAAGGTGGTTTTGCCGGCGCCCAGATCGCCTTGCAGCGCGAGAGTGGCGTGGGTCACAGCCGGGCAGGCGGCCAGTGCGCGTGCAAATGCCACTGTGCCCGCTTCGTCGGCCCAGGTGCCTGACCAGGTCGACGCGCGCTCGGGCCCACCGCTGGTGGGCTGCGTTCCTACAATGGTCGGTACATGAACGCCCGTTTTGATGCTGATCACCTCGTCTCTCAGATTCAGGCCTGGGGCCGGGAGCTGTCATTTTCCCAAATTGGGATCGCAGATGTGGATTTGTCCAGCGCAGAAGCCGGTTTGAAGGCCTGGTTGTCGGCTGGATGTCACGGTCAGATGGCCTACATGGCCTCGCACGGTCTGAAACGGGCCCGTCCGGCCGAACTGGTGCCCGGTACGGTGAGCGTGGTGACGGCGCGCATGGACTACCTGCCGCGCGACACCGCAGACGACTGGCAAGTGCATGAGTTCGACCGTTTGCAGCGTCCGGGCGAGGCCATCGTGTCGATCTATGCGCGAGGGCGCGACTACCACAAGGTGCTGCGCGCGCGGCTTCAGAAGCTGGCCGAGCGCATCGAGCAGGCGGTGGGACCGTTGGGCTACCGTGTCTTCACCGATTCTGCCCCGGTGCTCGAGGCCGAACTGGCGCAGCGCAGCGGGCAGGGCTGGCGTGGCAAGCACACGCTGCTGTTGAACCGTGAAGCCGGGTCCATGTTCTTTCTGGGCGAGATCTACCTTGATGTGGCGCTGCCCGCCACCGAGCCGGTGAGTGCGCATTGCGGTGCTTGCACCGCCTGCATCGACATCTGCCCCACCCAGGCCATCGTGGCGCCGCACCGGCTGGACGCTCGCCGATGCATCAGCTACCTCACGATCGAGCACGCGGGGGCCATCCCGGAAGACCTGCGCCCACTCATCGGCAACCGCATCTACGGGTGCGACGACTGCCAGCTGGTTTGCCCATGGAACAAGTTCGCGCAACGCAGCGCGCTGCCCGATTTTGATGAAAGGGAGGGCTTGAGCGGCGCGCAGCTGGTCGAGCTGTTTGCGTGGTCTGAAGACGAGTTTTTGAAGCGCACTGAAGGCAGCCCGATCCGTCGGATCGGGCATGAGCGCTGGTTGCGCAACATCGCGGTGGCCATGGGCAATGCCTTGCGTGCGGGTGATGAACTCGCTCCAGAGGAACGTTCTGCTGTCAATGCCTCGCTGCACAGCCGGCGTGATCACCCCAGCAGTCTCTTGCGCGAACACGTGCAATGGGCATTGGACCAAGGGGTCGATCGGCACAGAATCTGATGGCAGCGCGCATCCACTGTGGATGTGCGCTCAGGGTTCACTCACATTGGCCAGCAAGCGATCCAGTTGCGATTGCAGCGTGGCGAGTTCTTCGACATCAAACCCACGCGACATGTCCCTGGCAAAGCGCTGCCGGTGTTGCTGCATGCGGCGGTGCATGGCGCGGCCTGCGCTCGTCGGGCGCAGGCGCAGCACGCGCCGGTCGGTTTCATCCGGCTGGCTATCAACCAGGCCGCGATCGATCAGGGCTTTGACGATGCGGGCGATCTGCGCCTTGTCGCGTCCGGTGTGGGCCACCAGATCGCGCTGCGTACTGCCCTCAAACCGGGCGAGATGGTTCAGTGCACGTGCCTCCATGACGGCAATGCCGTCGCCATCGTCGCGCACGGCTTCGTGCATGCGGCGGTGGAAGCGCGCCACGAGGCTGTGCAGGCGCTCCAGCACCTCGGATGAATCAGCGGCAGACATGACACGCCCTTTAATGGTTGACTTTATCAACTAAAACCAGAATAATGGTTGTCATTATCAACTACCAGACGACCGCTGTGTGAGCATTGACGCAGCGCGGTTTTTTCATGACCGAAACCACAGAGCTCTCTCCTTACGCCGTGCAACGCGTGCGCCACCCCCTGAACGTTCGTCGACTCCGTGTGCAGGAAGTTATTCGGGCCAGCCCGCATCTGGTGCGCGTTCGGCTGTGTGGTGACAACATGCAGGATTTCACCAGTGCCTCTTTCGACGACCACCTCAAGCTCTTGCTCCCACCCGACCCTGATGCGCCGCTGGTATTGCCCCAGCCAGGTACTGAAGGCTTGGCCTTCCCGCCTGATGCACCACGTCCGGTCATGCGCGATTACACGCCGCGCTGGTTTGATTCCGCGCGCGGCCTCCTGGATCTGGAGTTCGCCTTGCACGGAGAGGGTGTGGCCGCAAAGTGGGCGGTGCAGGCGCGGCCGGGACAGGAGGTGGGCGTGGGTGGACCGCGTGGCTCCTTCGTGGTGCCCACGGGCTTCGACTGGCATCTGCTGGTGGGTGACGAAACCGCCTTGCCGGCGATCGCCAGGCGCGTGGAAGAGCTGCCCGCAGGTGTTCAGGCCTTTGTCATCGCAGAAACCGCCGACCCGGGCGACCGCCGCGCTCTGCACAGCCATGCTGATCTGGCGGTGCAATGGCTGTCGGGAGGGGCAGACGGAGGCCTTGCCGCAGCGGTAGCGGCATGGCAGAAACCGGAAGGAGAGGGCTATGCCTGGGCTGCTGGTGAAGCGGCAGAAATGGGTGCCTTGCGGCGCGTGCTGGTGGAACAGCACGGCGTGGTGAAGGAGCGCATGCGCGTGGCGGCGTACTGGAAGCGGGGTGCTTCTGCGCACCACGAAAACCTCTGAACTGTTCAGCTTGCGTCAGTTCGCGTGGCGGTTGCGCAGTTCCCGCTTCAAAAGCTTGCCGCTCGGATTCTTGGGCAGGCTGTCGGTGAACACCACGCGCTTGGGCGCCTTGAAGCTGGCCATGTGTGTGGTGCAGTGGGCAATGACCTCGTCTTCGGTCAATGCCTGACCCTCTTTCACCACGATGAACGCGGTCACGGCCTCCACCCATTTGGCATCCGGCAGGCCGATCACCGCCACCTCACTCACGCCGCCCAGGCGGTAGATCATTTCTTCAACCTCGCGGCTGGCCACGTTTTCGCCACCGGTCTTGATCATGTCCTTCTTGCGATCCACGACCGTGATGTAGCCTTCGTCGTCGATCGTGGCCAGATCACCGCTGTGAAACCAGTCACCCTCGAAGGCGGCGCGCGTGCGCTCCGGGTCGTTGAAGTAGCCCAGCATCAGATGCGGCGAGCGGTGCACGATTTCGCCAACTTCGCCCACAGCCACTT
>JAABRN010000001.1 GCA_011390855.1 Hydrogenophaga sp.
CCTCCAGAATCTCTGGCCGGTAGCGCTTGCCATCGCAATCCGGGCAGCGCAGATACACGTCGCTCAGAAACTGCATCTCCACATGTTCAAAGCCCGATCCGCCGCAAGTGGGGCAACGACCGTCGCCGCTGTTGAAGCTGAATTTGGCGGGCGTGTAGCTGCGCTGGCGCGACAAGGGCGCATCTGCAAACAGCGCACGGATGGCGTCCCACGCCCCCACATAACTCACCGGATTGGAACGTGCGGTCTTGCCGATGGGCGACTGATCGACGAACACCACCTCACTCAGATGATCGGCGCCGAGCAGGCGGTCGTGCTGACCAGGGCTGTCGGTCGATTTGCCGAAATGGCGCAGCAACGCGGGGGCCAGCACGTCCTGGATCAGGCTGGATTTACCCGAGCCGCTCACGCCGGTGACCACCACCAGTCGCTGCAGCGGAAATTCGACCGACACATTCTTCAGGTTGTGCTCGCTCGCGCCCTCCAGGATCAGGCGCGGCGTGCTGTCGGTCACCATGCGCTTGAAGCCCATGCCGATGGTCTTGCGCGCACCCAGGTAGGCGCCGGTGAGCGTGTCGGCACTGCGAATCTGCTCGGGTGTACCGTCGAACACGATCTGCCCGCCCCGCTCGCCCGGGCCGGGGCCCATGTCGATCAGGCGGTCGGCCGCGAGCATCACCGCCGGGTCGTGCTCGACCACCACCAGCGTGTTGCCCGCGTCGCGCAGCCGGATCATCGCGTTGTTGATGCGCGCCATGTCGCGCGGGTGCAGGCCGATGCTGGGCTCGTCCAGCACGAACAGCGTGTTCACCAATGAGGTGCCGAGCGCGGTGGTGAGGTTGATGCGCTGCACCTCACCGCCGCTGAGTGTGCGGCTCTGGCGATCCAGCGTGAGGTAGCCGATGCCGACCTCGCAGAGATAGCGCAGGCGGGTGTTGATTTCTTCCAGCAGGAGTTTGAGGGCCTGCGCCTGGCCGGTGTTGGCCTCCTTTGCTGCGGAGGCGGGTTCGCCCGCAGGCCTCCGCCCCTGCCCTCCCCCAGCGGGGGAAGGAGCCAGAGAGGCAAAAAACACCCGCAGCTTGTCCAATGGCATCAGCATCAGGTCGTGCAGACACAGACCCGGCAAGGCTTCCAGCTGAGCCCGCGACCACGTCACCCCTGCGGGCAGATACCGCTTCCCAGGCGGCAGCACCGCGTCAGCCTGTGCCTGGGTGCCGATGCGCCACAGCAGGCTGTCTGTCTTGAGGCGCGCGCCGCGGCAGCTGGGGCATTCGGTGTAGCTGCGGTATTTGGACAAGAGCACGCGGATGTGCATCTTGTAGGCCTTGCTTTCCAGGTACTCGAAGAAGCGGCCGATACCAAACCAGTGCTGGTTCCACTTGCCGTTCCAGTTGGGCGATCCCGTCTTCACCCAGTGCTGTTGTTCAGGCGTGAGTTTGTTCCAGGGCGTGTCGCGGGGAATGCCGGCCGCTTCGGCATGGCGCATCAGGTCGTCTTGCGCTTCCTTCCAGGCCGGTGTCTGGAACACCTTGATCGCACCACCGCGCAGCGTGAGCCTGCCATTGGGAATGACCAGGTCGTGGTCCACGCCAATGACGCGCCCGAACCCGCGGCAGGCTTCACACGCCCCCACCGCAGAATTGAACGAGAACATCGACGGCATGGGGTCGCTGTAGCGGATGTCGCTCTCCGGGCAGTGCAGCCCGGTCGAAAACCGCCAGATCTCTTCGGTCCCGTCGTCGCCCAGCGCGTACACCATCAGCTTGCCCGAACCGCGCTTGAGACCGGCCTCGATCGCCTCCATGACCCGAGCTGCGTCGGCGGTGGCGATCCGGAAGCGATCGGCGACGACATCGAGCACCCTGACGGCTTCGCTGGCCACCCGTTTGGTTTTTTCTTTGCCCTTCGCCGTTGCCTTGGTCTCGGCCGGCATGGCCGAGCGCTGCACCACCCGTTCAGCCTGGACCCGTGTGTACCCGCTAGCGGAGAGCCATTGTTCGATTTCCTCGGGCGAGCTGCTCGCAGGAAGTTCGACCGGAAACGTCACCACGAGTCGGGGGCCCGCATCAGCTCCGGCCTTCGCTGCAACGTCCGCACTGCGCTGCTTCAGTTCGGCATAGATCGATTCGGGCGAGTCGTGGCGCACGGGCTGTGCAGTCTCGCGGTCGAAAAGATCGGCGCCCCGCGCAAACAGCAGCTTGAGGTGGTCGTTGAGCTCGGTCATGGTACCGACCGTGGAACGCGAACTGCGCACCGGGTTGGTCTGATCGATAGCGATCGCGGGTGGTACACCCTCCACCTTGTCCACCGCTGGTTTGTCCATGCGATCGAGAAACTGCCGCGCATAGGCGCTGAACGTTTCCACATACCGGCGCTGGCCTTCGGCAAACAGGGTGTCAAACACCAGACTGGACTTGCCGGATCCACTCGGCCCCGTCACCACGGTGAGTTCGCCCGTGCGAATGTCGAGATCGAGATTCTTGAGGTTGTGCTGGCGCGCGCCCCTGATACGTATCAGCCCGCTGCCACCCTCCTTCGAATGCTCCGACCGATCATCAATGGGCTCGGCAAGAATCTCCGCCGAAGAGGGCTTGACGGGGGGGAAAGCATCGGACATGCAGGGACTCCAGGTGGGGAGCCCGACATTCTACGGAGCACCTCCCCACCCGGGCTAGCCCATACGTCATATCCACAATTTATCCTTGGACCGGGTTGCCTAGACTCACTGCAACAAGGAGATTCACAGATGTACAAGCACTGCTTGCGCCCAGTCCCGGTCTGGGCCGCGCTCGGAATGGCCATTTTTTTCGGTGTCTCTGTGCCTGCCTCAGCGCAACTGCGCATTGGCCAGCCGTCTGGCTTCACGGGATCCGTGGCGGCTGGCGTGAAGGAGAACACCGAAGGCGCCAGGCTCTATTTCGACGCCATCAATGCCCGCGGTGGCGTCAATGGGCAGAAAGTCGAACTCATCTCGGTAGACGACAAATTCGACCCCAAGGTCACTGCGGAGGTTTCCCGCGACCTGATCGTCAACCAGAAAGTGCTGGCACTGTTCCTGAATCGGGGCACACCTCACTCCCAGGCGTTGCTGCCGCTGCTGACGCAATACCAGGTGCCCCTGGTGGGCCCCAGCACCGGTGCCATGGCCCTTCATGAGCCTGTCAATCCCTGGGTCTTCAACGTGCGTGCCACTTACCAGCGCGAAGCGGCCAAGGCCATCGAACACCTCGCCACGACCGGCATCACCCGCATTGCCGTGTTGCAAACCGACGATTCATTTGGTGCAGACTCGGCCGAAGGTGCGCTCAAAGGCTTTCAAAGCGTGGGCCAACAACCCTTGTTTCTGGACAAATTTCCCCGCGAAAAGCCCGACTTCTCGGAACTCGCCCAAAAAGTCGCAAAAAGCGGCGCGCAGGCGGTCATGGTGATCGGCTCGGCCGGCAACACGGCCAACGCGGTGAAGGCCATCCGGGGGGCCGGATCACGGGCTCAGGCGGTGACGCTGTCCAACAACGCCTCTGAGGGCTTCATCAAGCTCCTGGGAGAGCATGCGCGCGGCGTGATTGTGACCCAGGTGTTTCCCAACGAGCGCTCGGTGTCTTACGCCCTGATCAAGGAAGCACAGGAATTCGCCAAAGCGGCCGGCCTGGAAGGCGTATCGCCCGCCATGATGGAAGGCTATGCAGCGGCCAAAGTGCTGGTGGAAGGCCTGCGCAGGGCTGGCCCCAACCCGACGCCCGTCGCGCTGCGCAATGCACTGGAAGGAATCAAGGACTTCGATCTCGGAGGCTTGAAACTGAGCTACAGCCCGACCAATCACACCGGACTGGACTTTGCCGATCTCTCTATCGTGGATGCGAGCGGTCGATTCAGGCGCTGATATTCAACTTCGGGAAGGATGATCGATCAAGCGGACATGAAACCCAGATTGCGGTTGTCGAAATTCAAAAGGTTCGGCAGCACGGTATTGAGTTGGCCCTCACTGGCGCCGAACCAGCGCAGCAAAGTAGCCGCGTACTGATCAACACTGCTGGTGGGAATCCACCGACCGTGTAGCTCCCAATTGTTCTGGCCCACATCGTCCGGACCACCCAACACAAGCGAGGGGAAGACACCGTAGGTCGCTCCACCATTGACCGCGCCGCCCATCACAAGCTGGTTGTTGCCCCAGGCGTGATCGGTGCCGTTGCTGTTGTTTGGCTTGAAGGTTCGACCGAAATCGCTCTGGGTGAACAACGTCACGTTATCTCCCATGCCGATGGCCCGCATGGCGTTGTAGAAGCAGGCCATGGCATCGGCGAGCTGCCTCAGCAGATTGGCGTGTTGACCCTCTTCTGCAGAAGCGCCCACTTGGTCACCGTGGGTGTCGTAGCCCCCTTGCTGGGCGAAGAATATCTTGCGGTTGCCTTGCACAGTGTCCCGCGCCGCCACCAGCTTGGCGATCTGAAAGAGTTGTCGACCAATGCCGGTGTTGATGCGGTTGTTTGTCGTGACCGGAAGAAAAGCCGCATTGATGAGAGCCAGACCCGGAACCACCTCAGGCCCATTGCTGCTGTTTGGCTGGACTGCGACCACAGAACCAAGACGATCGGCCATGTCGAAAGCGCCCCGCTGCTGCGAGGCAAAGCTCTCACGCAACACGCTCTCGTGCGATGCTGCGTACAGGGTGTTCAGTGCGTTGCGCCGAGCCACTGTGGGGGCCCACGTACCTGTCAAACCTTGTACGCCAAAGGTTCCTCCAGGACCAGGCAATACCAACGGTACTTCCAACGCCGAGAGACCAAATCGTCCATTGCCACCGACAGAGATCACGGGTTGACCGTTGCCACTGACAGCGGCAGCAGCACGACCGCCCCAGCCTGTTCGACTGATCACGCTCGGACCTCCGGCTTCCCACAGCAGTTGCTGGTCGGAATGTGAATAAAGGTTGTCCGGTCGTGGGCGGGTCCGATTGCGGTATTCGGCTTTGCTCAGGGGCACGGCCAATGGGCCAACGTTGAACACGGGCGCCAGGCCGTTGTCGGCCCACACAGAAGCCAGCGCACCCATTGCCGGGTGCAGACCGTAGTCCGTACCCATCGCCACCAGACCGCTGCGGGCCAGTGACATGCGAGGGAGGCGAATGCCAGCGTACTGGTTGTAGCGGGTAAGGTCCCTGGGCACAATCATATTGAAACCATCGTTCCCACCGTACAGGAACAGGCATACCAGGGCCTTGTACCCTCCCACCTGGGCGTGTGCCGTGGCAGGCATCAAAGCTGAAAGGCTGGTGGCGCCCAGGGCACCGGCCAAGGTGGCTCCTGAATGCTGCATCCATCGACGGCGGTTCATGAGCAAACGCTCGTGCAACTGGTTTTCGTTCATGACCGTCCTCAGCGAATCAGTTGGTATTGGGGTGAAGCCAGCACAAGGTAGGCGGCCTGGCGGACCCGGTTGGTCTTGGCATCCGCAATCTGCTGCTTGGTACCAGATATCGGAATGCTGAACGCAGTCACCGCATTGATCACCGCCGCGCGCTCGGTTGCAGGCAGCACCTCGCCAAGGGCCAAGAGCGAGAGGCGGTCCACGAGGCGGGCAGGATCCACCGCATCGGGGGTGAATGCCTTGAGGTTGGTGAAGGTACCGATGGCCTTGGGCACGCCTCTCGCTTTCTGCGAACCTCCCCAGAAAACCAGATAGTTGAGGTAGTTCATACGCTGCAAAGCGGCATTGGCGTTGTGAATGCCAAAAGCAGGACCCACCAATGAGGTGCCAGGCACGGGGTAGTCAGGTGGGTAGAAATTGAACACCGAAGGGGAGCGGAACATGTGCTGACGCAGCTCTTCGCCCCACCACCAGCTCAATGCATCGCCATCGGTTCGGCCATTGAGCGCCCTGACCACACCTGTGAACAATTGCACCGGCTCGCGCAGGCGGCCAGCGGTGTTGGCAGGCGTCTCGCTGCGAGCCTCATCATCAAGCAGGATGGCCGCCACCACAGCCTTCATATCGCCTGGTCTCCCGGTACCAAATGCACCAAACCGGCCAGAACTGAAGGCACCAGCTACCCGCCCCACGTAAGCAGGACTGGGGTTGCTGGTGACCAGATGCTGAATGAGCTGACGGCTGACAAAGGGCGCGGTATTGGGATGCACCATCAGACTATTGAGAACAGTCTCCAGAGCCTGTTGTGCGCTGTGCCCCTCGGCAAGCTGCTGGCCTGATAGCAGCGTCAAAGCCTGTGTGTTGTGACGGGCAGGCGCGGGAACCATATCGCCCTGGTAGTAGCGGCAATTGGTCCCGTTAGACCCACACCCCCAGGGCGACTTGCCTCCACGCGGATAGGTCCAGCCGGTCAGCGCGTAAGCGTACGACCGCACGATTTCATTGTCGTAGGTCGGGGTGCAGACACCACCCGCCAGTGTTCCATCGAGATTGAGATTGCACGTTCCCAAGGAAAACAGCTGGAGCAATTCGCGAGAAAAATTCTCGTTCGGCGCATCTCGGTCGTTGTTGGCATTGTTCAGGTAGTCACCCATGACCGGTGAAAGGATCACCTTGCGAAGCACTTCGCGGTAGTTGCCGAATGCCTGTTTCAACA
>JAABRN010000002.1 GCA_011390855.1 Hydrogenophaga sp.
TGTAGTACTTGAATCCGTAGGTGCCAGACACTTCCAGGTTGGAAACCACCACGATCTGCTGCAAGGCAAGGGCGACCCGCTGCCTCAGCTGATCGGGTTTGGTCGTGGCATTGCGATAGAAGTCCCACACCAGCGGTGTGGTCGAGTACCAGTTGCGCCAGCAGTTGCTGCCCCTGGTGCTGCAGAAGTCCCTGTTCCGGTTGGTGTGTTTGTGAATCGCACCGGAACCACCTGTGGTGTATTTGGAGGACTTGAGTTTCATCTGGGCAGAGATCCACCTGGCCGCTCCCTGCTTCTTGATGCTCTTGACCAAAGCCTCAGATGGCCCGAAGGTGGCTTGGTGTGCCAGCCGCACCGCATCGCCCTGGGTGGTCGCCTGTGCGCGGATACTGCCTCCGGTGGACTTGGCGCCACTGTTCACCATCGCC
>JAABRN010000003.1 GCA_011390855.1 Hydrogenophaga sp.
CACCGGATTGGAGCAGGGTTCTGCGCTGGATCATGGTCGGGATCTCCTGAGGTGGTTCAAAAAACGTTGCGGTGCCCGTAGCGCTCAAGTTAATGGATTTGCTGCACGCCGGGAAAGAGGTCAAACCCGAAGACGGGTCGCGGAAAGGGGGTGGCAAGTGATTTACTTATGAGAAATGAGTTTACCCCTATGGAAGTATAGAAAAACAGCGTCTAGGGAAAACCCGACGCGGAACCGTCAGTCCACTCGCGCTGCAATGGGTGTCAAACCATCGATCATTCCGTGCAGCGTGTCACCCCTCACCACAGCGGCAACGCCTTCTGGCGTGCCTGTGTAGATCAGGTCGCCCGGTTGCAGTTCCCAGGCCTTGGACAGGTGCTCGATGGTTTCCGCCACGTTCCAGATGAGTTTGTCGATGGTGCTGCTTTGGCGGTTGGCACCGTTCACCGTGAGCGCGATGGACGCCTGATTGATCGCTCCCACGTCGGCCGCGGGGGTGATCGGCCCGATAGGAGCGGAATGGTCGTAGGCCTTGCCGATGCACCAAGGGCGGCCCTGTTTTTTCATGTCGGACTGAAGATCGCGGCGTGTCATGTCGAGGCCGACGGCGTAGCCAAAGATGTGCTCGTGCGCCTGTGCGGCGGCGATGTTGCTGCCGCCTTTGCCTATCGCGATCACCAGCTCGATCTCGTGGTGCAGGTTGCTCGTCAGGCTGGGATAGGGAATGGTTGCTGTCTGGCCCGCTTCGCACACCACCACCGTGTCTGCAGGTTTCAAAAAAAAGAAGGGGGGCTCACGACCGGTGAAACCCATTTCCTTGGCATGTTCTTCGTAGTTTCGGCCCACGCAGTAGATGCGGTGCACGGGGAAGCGTTCAGGGCGGCCGAGCACCGGCACGGTCACCACGGGTGGGGGCGGGAAAAGGTAGTCCATCGAATTCCTTGGCAAGACGAGATTGGCAGGGACAGGCGTCAGGCGGGTCTGGCTCTGGAAGGCATTGTCAGTGCTGCGAGGAAGGCAGGCGAACCACCAGGCCATCGAGTGCTGGCGTCAATTGAAGCTGGCAACTCAGGCGGCTTGTCTGCTGCACCGGGCTGGCGGCGAAGTCGAGCATGTCGAGTTCATCGGGACTGGCTGGCGGCAGTTTTTCTGTCCAGGGCGCGTCCACCATCACGTGGCAGGTGGCGCAGGTGAGGGTGCCGCCGCAGTCTGCTTCGATGCCTTTCACATTGGCGTCCACGGCAGCTTTCATGAGACTCTGGCCGGGTGCGGCTTCAATGTCCTGATGGGATTGGTCATTGGCGATGAAACGAATTCGGATCATGGGGTGGATGGTGGGAGATGGTTTCAGGTGCGCGCAAAGTATTCGCGGCGGTCAAAGTCGGTCCGGTCTTCGGCCTGCGCGCAGCGGTCGATCTCGCTTTGCTTGATGCGGCAGAAGTAGCGCACAAAGTCGTGGCCCAGGCCGTCGCACAGGGCTGTGTCAGCCTTGAGGGCATCGAGCCCAGCGGCTAACGAGGTCGGTATTTTTTCGGCATGGTCGGCATATGGCGTTTCGCTGCCTGGCGGTGGTTCCAGAGACCGTGCCAAGCCGTCCAGCCCGGCATGAATCTGCGCGGCCGCGTAGAGGTAGGGGTTGGCAGCCGGTTCACCCACTCGGTTTTCTATGCGGGTGGCGGTGTCGCCTGCGGCGCCCACCACGCGCAACATGGCACCCCGGTTGTCGCGCCCCCACAGCACCGCCTGAGGTGCCAGCGCGTTCGGGCGGAAACGGTCGAAGCCGTTGATGGTTGGGGTGCAGAGTGCGGTCATGCCGCGCGCGTGGGTGAGCAGGCCGCCCAGCCAGTGCGCTCCCGCGTCCGACAAGGTGTGCGTGGCGTCCGCAGGCACGCTGCCAGGCGCGGTGGCCTCGCGCGCGCAGGCGTTGCGGCCAGTCTGCAGGTCAACGAGCGACTGGTGCAGGTGCCAGCCGCTGGACATGATGTTCGGGAATGGTGGGCGGCACATGAAGGTGGCGTGGTAGCCCGCACGCCGAAGCGCCTGGCGCACACCGTTGCGGAACAGCACCATCTGGTCGGCGGCAGTCAGGGCATCGGTCGCGTCGAACACCGCCTCCACCTGGCTGGGGCCGAGTTCGATTTCCAGTGATTGCAGCGGCAGGCCCAGCGCTTGCGCGGTGTGCTGAACGATACGCATGGGTTCATCTGCCATGTCCATCATGGCTTCGGCCTGCAGGTTGTAGCCGGGGTGGATCATTTCCACCTCAGGCGGCAGACCCGGCCAGGCGGCGAGTTCAGGATCGAGCTGGGGGCGGGTGCTGGTGATGCGGTAGATATGAAACTCAACCTCCAGGCCGGTCTTGAGCCCGTAGCCGGCGTTGCTCAGCCGGGTCAGTGCGCTTTGCAAGACGCGACGGGTGTCCAGCGTCACAGGCGTGCCGTCGCCGAACCAGGGCTGGCAGCGCAGCCAGCCGGTGCGGGGGAGCCAGGGCAGGGTGATGAAGCTGGCCGGGTCAGGCAGCAGCATGAGGTTGGCAGCGCCGGCAAAGCCGGGCAGTTCGCTCATGCCATCGGGCTCAAACACCTTCCAGGCGGTGCGATCGGCGGTGTCTTTGAGCATGAGCGTGCCCACCATGCCCACGCCGTCGCGCAGCGCACGGATCGCGGCCGCTGCGGCCAGCGTCTTGCCGCGCAGCATGCCGTGGGTGTCGCACCAGCCCATGCGCACCAGCTCGACGCCGCTGGCTTCAATGAGCTTGGCCAGCCTCAGGCAGGCCGATTCGCGCTCTGGCGTGTGAACGCCGCACAGGTCGGCAAAGCTCATTCCACCCGCTCCGCGCAAACGGAGGTTTTGGCGGGTTCGGTCGTGGCGGCGTTGTCGGCGGACCAGGGCGCGCCTGCACGCCTGGCCTGCACCGCTTCCTGCCACCAGGCCTGCCACTGCTGCGCGGGCGCGATGCCGTCTACCGTGTCGGGGCCTCTGATCTGGTCGTGCAGCGCCGGGTCGGCCATGCCGGGCGCGGTGCCCCCTTGCTCGACCGTGTCAATGGCCTGCTGCAGCATGCGCCGGTTGGCCATGATCACCTTGTCGGTGGTCCCCAGGTGTTCGCGCGTGCGGTCTTGAATCGCGCCCATGCTTTCGCAAGCCCACTGGTCGTGCACGTTGATGTCGTCTTCGCCCATGCCCAGATAGGTGCGGCTCATCTGTTCTTCAGCGTTGAAGCCCCACTGGTTGTGGCGGCCGGACTTGGGGATGTAATCGGGCAGGGTGACGGCGTCCAGTCGCTGGTTGCGCATGGCGGTCTTGTCCACTGGCCCGGCAAAGCTGGTGAAGAAGGCAAACCAGTAGTTGTGCGTGTCGTCGACCGGCACGTGCATTTGCGTGATGGTCATGGTCTCCGAGAGGGGAATCACGAAGGTCTGGGGAAACACCGCGTTGGTCACGCGCACGTGGGTCAGTTCGTCGGTCATGGGGCGCAGCGCGGTGAGCTGCAGCCCATGGGGCTGTGTGGCAAACGAGATCTGGGGCTGGCCAAACTCGCGCATCACACGGGTCATTGGCCAGCGCTCGCCACCCACGTCGCCCGCACTGGCGCCGCGAAACTGTTTGCCGTAGCTGTCTTCCAGCGAACCATCGCTGAAAAAGCGGTGCAGATACGACGCGTGCGCCGGATCGATGCCCACCTCGAACGCCTGCAGCCAGTTGCAATTCCAGAGCCCCTTGAAAGCAAAGGTGTGGGTGCCGGGCGCCACAAAACAATCCAGATCGGGAAAAGGGGGAGGTGTCTGCCCTTCCGGTCCAAACCAGCCGAAGAGCACACCGCTTTTTCCAACCAGCGGATAGCTGCGCTGGCGGATGCGTGTGCACAAGGTGCTGCCTGCCGGTTCGGCCGGGGTTTCAATGCACTGGCCGGTGGTGTCGAACTTCCATCCGTGGAACGGGCAGCGCAGACCATCACCTTCGTTGCGGCCGTAGGCCAGGTCGGCGCCGCGGTGGGGGCAGTCGCGGTCAAGGAGGCCGAATTCGCCTTGCGCATTGCGGAACAGCACAAAGTCCTGGCCAAGTACCCGCACCGCTTTCACCGGGCGCACGGCCATGTGCGGAGCCAGGGCAGGGTCGAACTCGTCGAGCAGCGCAACCGGTTGCCAGTAGCGCCGCAGCAACTCGCCGCCGGGCGAGCCTGGGCCGACTTGGGTGAGACGTTGATTGAGTTCGGCTTTCATGCGGCGTCCTTGCAATTGACATGTGTGGATACCAAGACGGTATACCGTTTTCGTCATTCAGTGTACAGTTTGCCTCATGAGCCTGCAAGACACCGTTTTGATGCAATTGCGTGACCTGATCCTCAGCGGTCAGTTCGAACCCGGCCAGCGACTTGCCGAGCAGCAGCTTGCCGAGCGCCTGGGCGCTTCCCGAACGCCGGTGCGAGCGGCCTTGGTGACACTGGAGCAGGAAGGCCTGGTCGAAGCCAACGACACCGGCAAGTACCTGGTTCGGCAGTTCACCGCGCAGGAAGTGACCGATGCCATCGCGGTGCGCGGTCATCTGGAGGGCATGGTGGCGCGGCTGGTGGCAGAGCACGGCCTGACCCGTCAACTTCAGGGCGACCTGCAGGTCTGTCTCGACGAGGGGGATCGTCTGTTGGCCGATAGCCCGCTCACGCTGGAGAGCTACGCCGCCTACGCAGTCATGAACGACCGCTTTCACGCGCTGCTGCTTGAGGCCTGTGGCAACCGCGCACTGCAGCGGGCCGTGGCATTGAACGACAAACTGCCGTTTGCGCCGGCATCGGCCATGCTGCCCATGCAGGGCACGGTGGCCATGGACCGCGACTGGATGCTCTATGCCCACCGGCAGCACCACATGCTTTTTGATGCGCTGCGGCGTGGAGAAAGCGCCCGTGCCCAGGCTCTGGCGGTAGAGCACACCGAGGTGGCGCAGATGAACATGCGCCTGGCGCTGGAACGGCGCGCCGAATCTGAGCGTGTGATGCCAGTGATGCGCCTGGTGGTGGGCTAGGGATTGGCCCACCCCCGCGCCGCCTTCGGCGTCACCCCCTCAAGGGGGCGCCAGCAGCGGCCCGGCAAAGCCGGTTCCGCGCTGGCCTTGGTATGGACCCCCACGCGCACGAGCAGACGCAGTGTATTGTGTCGGTCATGGAGACAACACAACTGCCCGAACCGGGAACCAGCCTGTCGCTGCGGCGGGTGGCCATTGATACGTACCACGAGAACGTGGCCTACCTGCACCGGGACTGCGCGGTTTACCGGGCCGAAGGTTTTCAGGCGCTGTCCAAAGTGGAAATTCGGGCCAATGGCCGGCGCATTCTGGCCACGCTCAACGTGGTGGACGACACGAGCATCGTGGGTTGCGACGAGCTGGGCGTGTCCGAAGATGCTTTCGCTCGTCTGGATGTGCAACACGGGCATCCTGCATCGGTGTCGCAAGCCGAACCGCCGGAGTCCATTCCGGCGCTGTTTCGCAAGATCAATGGCGAACGCCTGACCCGTGAGGACTTTCGCGCCATCGTTCGCGACATCGCCGACCTGCGTTATTCCAAGATCGAACTGACCGCGTTCGTGGTGGCCAGCAACCGCAGTGAGCTCGATCGTGAGGAGGTCTACTTTCTCACCGAGGCCATGGTCGCCAGCGGCCGCCGGCTGGACTGGCACGAGTCGCTGGTGGTGGACAAGCACTGCATTGGCGGTATTCCAGGCAACCGTACCACCATGCTGGTGGTGCCCATCGTGGCCGCTTATGGACTGGTGTTTCCCAAAACGTCTTCCCGCGCCATCACGTCGCCCGCCGGTACAGCCGACACCATGGAGGTGCTGGCCAATGTGGAGCTGCCCTTCGATCAGCTCACCGGTATCGTGCGTGACCACAAGGGCTGCCTGGCCTGGGGTGGCACAGCGCAATTGTCGCCTGCTGACGATGTGCTGATCTCTGTGGAGCGGCCTCTGAGCATCGACTCGCCGGGGCAGATGGTGGCTTCCATTCTGTCCAAGAAGGTGGCGGCTGGCGCCACCCATCTGGTGCTGGACATACCGATTGGCCCCACGGCCAAGGTGCGCTCCATGCCCGAGGCACAGAAGCTTCGTCGGCTGTTCGAATACGTGGCGCAGCGGCTGCACCTGTCGCTGGACGTGGTGATCACCGACGGGCGCCAGCCGATCGGCCGTGGCGTGGGGCCGGTGCTGGAGGCGCGCGATGTGATGCAGGTGCTGGAAAACGACCCGCAGGCACCCGACGACCTGCGGCAGAAGTCCCTGCGTCTGGCGGGCCGCATCATTGAATGCAGTCCCGACGTGCGAGGCGGCGACGGCTTTCGCATTGCGCGCGACATTCTGGATTCCGGGCGCGCGCTCGCACAGATGCAGGCGATCATCCAGGCGCAGGGCACGCGCGATTTCGACCACCACCACCCGCAACTGGGTGTGCTCACCCTTGAGGTGCGGGCTCCCCGCAGCGGCGTGGTCACGGGTATCGACAACCTCCAGATCGCACAAGTGGCGCGGCTGGCCGGTGCGCCCAAGGTCAAGGGTGCCGGTGTGGATCTGCTGCGCAAGCTGGGCGATGCGGTCAATGAGGGTGAGCCGTTGTACAGAATCCACGCCAGCTACCCGGCCGACCTGGAGTTTGCCCGTCTGGCGAGCTTGCGTGCCCCTGGCTTCAGCATCGGTAGCGAAGCCGACGTGCCTCGCGTATTCGTGGAGTTTTGATGAACGATGCAAAGGCGAATCTGGCGGGTTGCCTGCTGTGCTTTGACGATGAACATGCCATGGCACTGGCGGTGGCCAATCAGGCGGACCTGTGTTGCGCCTTGATTGAGCGGCACCGCTTTCCGGATGGCGAGTTGCGGTTGCGTCTACCCGCAGCGCTGCCGCCTCGTGTGGTGCTTTGGCGCGGGCTTCACCAGCCCAATGAAAAGCTGGTGGAGTTGATGATCGCCGGCCGCGCGGCGCGTGAACTGGGCGCCAGGCACCTCACGCTGGTGGCGCCCTACCTT
>JAABRN010000004.1 GCA_011390855.1 Hydrogenophaga sp.
TGGCGGCCAGCCGGTGGTGCACGGCATCGACTTCGCCATCCAGATGGGCGAAAAGCTGGCGCTGGTGGGTGAATCTGGTTCGGGCAAGACGGTGTCGGCGCTCTCCTTGTTGCGCCTGGTACAAAACGCCGAAGTGTCCGGTTCTGCTGTTCTGCAGGGCCGCGATCTGCTGCAGATGACCGAGCATCAGCTGCGCGGTGTTCGCGGGGACGAGGTGGCGGTCATTTTTCAGGAGCCGATGAGCGCGCTCAACCCGCTCTACACAGTGGGCGATCAGATCGCCGAAGTGCTGCAACTCAAGAAAGGCATGACGCCTCGCCAGGCGCTGGCGGCCACGGTGGAGTTGCTGGCCTCCACGGGCATACCTGAACCTGCGCGTCGCGCAGGTGCGTTTCCCCATCAACTCAGCGGGGGCCAGCGCCAGCGCGCCATGATTTCCATGGCACTGGCCAGCCAGCCCAAGCTGCTGCTGGCCGATGAGCCCACTACCGCGCTCGATGTCAGCTTGCGTGCCCAGATTCTGGATCTTCTCAGTGATCTGCAGCGGCAACACGGCATGGCGGTGTTGCTGATCACACACGATCTCAACCTGGTGCGCCGGTTTGCCGACCGGGTGGCGGTGATGGAGCGTGGCCACCTGGTGGAGCAGGGCGCGGTTGATGCGGTGTTCGCAGCGCCGTCACACCCCTACACCCAGATGCTGCTGGCCAGCAAGCCTGTGCGCAATGTGGTGGAGGTCGCTGCGGATGGCGCACCGTCAGCGCCCGTGCTGGAGGCGCAGGCCTTGCGCGTGAGCTATCCCGTGCCCTTGCCGGGTCTGAAAGGCTGGTTCAAAAAAGGCGAGTTCGTCGCCGTGCAGTCGGCTGATCTGCGCATCGGGACTGGTCAGACCTTGGGCGTCATCGGGGAGTCTGGCTCAGGCAAATCCACCCTCGCCCTGGCGGTGCTGGGCCTGCTGCCCTACCAAGGCGCTCTGGACCTGCGGGGGTCAGACTGGGTACAGGCTCGCAAATCGGGTCAGAGCCGTGCACTGCGGCAACGCATCCAGGTGGTGTTTCAGGATCCGTTTTCTTCGCTTTCACCGCGCATGACCATCGAACAAATCGTGGGCGAAGGCCTGTTGGTGCACCAGCCACAGTTGTCTGTGGTGGATCGGCGGGCGCGTGTCGTGGCCGCCTTGGCCGACGTTGGGTTGGTGGACGACCCGCAGCGAGGCGGTGACTGGTTGCAACGCTATCCCCATGAGTTTTCTGGCGGGCAGCGGCAACGGTTGGCGATTGCACGGGCGCTCATCATTGAACCGGAGTTGCTGGTGCTCGATGAGCCGACCAGTGCACTGGACGTGACTGTTCAGAAGCAGGTGCTGGCCTTGCTGCAGCGCTTGCAACAGGAGAGGGGCTTGAGCTATCTGTTGATCACCCACGATGTGGATGTGATTCAAGCCATGGCCCATGACGTGCTGGTCATGAAGGACGGTGAGGTTGTCGAGTGTGGACCCGTTGCCCAGGTACTTCAGTCGCCCGAGCACCCCTACACCCGGTCGCTGGTGCAAGCCGCATCCTGACCTCCCGGCGCTGCTGAGCATTGACATCGGTCAATGGCTGATGCGTGTGCCCGGGGAGAATACGGTTAAACGAGTGCCTCCATTCCCTGGAAATTGCCTGTTGCGGTCAGAATCCCTGCATGAACGACGCCATTTCCCCAGACCCCAGCCCAGCGCCTTCGACATCCATCGACCTGAAGTCACCGTTGCGGTGGATCACGCTGGGATGGCACGATCTCCGCCGCAATCCGTTGCCCGGTTTGGCGCATGGCTTGTTGCTGGCCGTGTTTGGCTGGCTCCTCCTGTGGGCGGCGAGCGACAGGTTCTGGCTGCTCGCCGGCGCGTTCTCCGGCTTCCTGATCGTGGCGCCCATTCTGGCCACAGGCCTCTACAGCATCAGCAAGGCAGGCCAGGAGGGGGGCCGGGCCGGGCTAGGAACGGTGATTGCGCTCTGGCGCTCTGGCGATGGCCGCTTGGTGCGGTTTGGTTTGTTGCTGGGCCTGGCGGGCACGGGCTGGGTGTTGACATCGGCCGGACTGATCACCTTGTGGTCGCCTGTTCCGATCGAAAGACCGGTGGACTTCCTGCGCCATGTGGTTCTGGTGCGTGAACTGGGCCTGTTTGAAGTCTGGGTGCTGCTGGGCGCATTGCTCGCGGCGCCTGTGTACGCATCCAGCGTGATCGCCATGCCCATGCTGGTGGATACCTCGGTGCCGGTGAGCACGGCCGTGGCGCAAAGCTGGCGAACGGTGGCCAGCTACCCCGGGCCGATGGCGTTGTGGGCGGTGGTGATCGGAATATTGATGGCTGCAGGCATGTTGACGGCGCTTGCCGGTCTGGTGGTGTTGGTACCCCTGGTCGGACACGCAAGCTGGCACGCCTACTGTGACCTGGTCGATCGCGCCGTGCCTGGCCGGTCCACCGACGCCCCCGGTCCTGTGGATGGGCAGCGAACGTGAACAACACACTGTTCGGATACACAGAGGCGCAAATTGCGCAGTTTGGACTGACCTTCGGGGTCGGTGCCTTCATTCTGTACATGCTGTTCATTGTTCTGAATCTGGCTCGCGAATCAAAAGCGGGCAAATTCGGAACCTTCATCCTTTTCCTGGTCCTGTCTTTCGGCATGATGGGATTCATGGCAAAAAACCTCATCCAGTGGATGCTAGGCATGTGAGTTCGCATGGCAAATGATTGGCGCGATCTTGCAAACAGCGGGTTGAAAGCGTTACAATCCTGCCTTCACGACCAAATGGGCGGGTTACTACCGGCCCATTTTTTTTGGCCGAACGCTTTTCTCACCCAACAAACCCTCAGGGCGCGCATCACTTCCAATGGCCTGGCAAGACACCGTAGAGCAAACCGTCACCGGACTGGGTTTTGACCTGGTGGATCTCGAACGATCTGCCGGTGGATTGCTGCGTGTCACCATCGACTGGCCCTGGATGCCGACAGAAGCTGGACAAGCAGCACCGGAAGAAAAGTTTGTGACGGTGGAAGACTGCGAGAAGATCACGCGGCAGCTCCAGTATCTGCTTGAGGTTGAAAACGTGGACTACCGGCGCCTTGAAGTGGGTTCACCCGGCATTGATCGGCCGCTCAAAAAAGAGGTCGACTACGTCCGGTTTGAAGGGCAGATGGTGGACATCACTTTGAAGGCCCCCATTGGCGTGACCGGTTCCGACATTTCAGCGAACCGGAAAAAATTTCGTGGCACGCTGGAGCGTGCTGCCGACGGCGAGCAGTGGCAAATTGTCTGGAGTGATGCGCCAGAGCCCAAGCCTGGTCAGCGCGTCAGCAAGAAACGCCCGCCTGCACCATTGCAGGCGATGGCTTTTGCATTGAGTGAAGTACAGCAAGCCCGGCTTGCACCGATTGTGAATTTCAAGGGGCGCAGAGCCCCAGCTGCGGATACGGGAGACGACGGCCATGCCGCGTCAAATGAATGAAAAAAACCATTGTGACTCTGAGCACGATATTCGGAAAGGCGGGCGAGTGAAATGAATCGCGAAATGTTGATGCTGATCGATGCGATCTCACGCGAGAAGAACGTTGAGCGCGATCTGGTGCTGGGTGCGGTGGAGCTGGCGCTGGCCTCGGCCACCAAAAAGCTCTACAAGGGTGAGGTGGACATCCGTGTCGCCATGGATCCCGACAACGGCGCCTACGAAACGTTCCGCCGCTGGCTGGTGGTACCCGACGAGGCAGGGTTGCAAAATCCGGACGCTGAAGAGTTGCTGTCCGACGCCCGGGACGAGCTTCCGGACATCGAAGAAGGCGACTACATCGAGAAGCCAGTGGAGAGCGTGCCGATCGGCCGCATTGGCGCGATGGCTGCCAAGCAGGTGATCCTTCAGAAGATCCGCGATGCCGAACGCGAGATGTTGCTCAACGACTTCATGTCGCGGGGCGACAAGGTGTTTGTCGGTACCGTCAAGCGCATGGACAAGGGTGACCTGATCATCGAGAGCGGCCGGGTCGAAGGCCGCCTCAAGCGCGGCGAGATGATTCCGAAGGAAAACTTCCGCACCGGCGACCGCGTTCGCGCCATGATCATGGAAGTGGACCTGACCCTGCGCGGCGCACCCATTCTGCTGTCCCGGTCTGCTCCGGATTTCATGATCGAGCTGTTTCGCCAGGAAGTGCCTGAGATCGAGCAAGGCCTGCTCGAAATCAAGACCTGCGCCCGCGATGCGGGTTCGCGTGCCAAGATCGCCGTGCAGTCGCACGACAAGCGCATCGATCCGATCGGTACCTGTGTCGGTGTCCGGGGTTCGCGCGTCAACGGCGTGACCAATGAGCTGGCCGGCGAGCGCGTCGATATCGTGCTGTGGTCGGACGATCCGGCCCAGTTTGTCATCGGTGCCCTGGCTCCTGCCAACGTGGTCTCCATCGTGGTGGACGAAGAGCGCCATGCGATGGACGTGGTGGTGGACGAAGAAAACCTCGCGATTGCCATTGGGCGCGGTGGGCAAAACGTGCGGCTGGCGTCCGAATTGACGGGCTGGCGCATCAACATCATGACCGCCGACGAATCTGCACAAAAGCAGGCTGAAGAGGCCGATGGCATTCGCACGGTTTTCATGGCCAAGCTCGACGTGGATCAGGAGATTGCCGATATCCTGATCGACGAAGGTTTCACCAGCCTGGAAGAGGTGGCCTATGTGCCTATCCAGGAAATGCTGGAGATCGAATCCTTTGACGAAGACACCGTCAACGAATTGCGCGCCCGTGCCAAGGATGCCTTGCTTACGATGGAAATCGCACGCGAAGAGAGTGTGGAAGAAGTCTCGCAGGACCTCCGCGACCTCGAAGGCATGAACAACGAACTGATTGGCAAGCTGGCAGATGCCGGCGTGCACACAAGAGATGAACTGGCCGATCTGGCCACCGACGAATTGACCGACATCACCGGACAGTCGCCCGAAGAGGCAACCTCGCTGATCATGTTGGCCCGCGCTCACTGGTTCGCCGGTGAACAAGCGCCATCGTCCAACTGACCAGCGGAGGCCCCAGCGGAGAAAAGAACCTATGACCAGTACCACCGTCGCCGAATTGGCTGCCGAGCTGAACAAGCCCACGTCCCTATTGCTGGAGCAACTCTCTGCTTCAGGGGTGCCCAAGACATCCGGGTCCGATCCCGTCACCGAATCTGACAAGCAAATGCTGCTGGGTCACCTCAAGGCCAGCCATGGCACGGTGGGTGGTGAGCGCAAGAAGATCACGCTTGTCAAGAAATCGACGTCCGAGATCAAGCAGGCGGATGCCACGGGGCGTGCGCGCACCATTCAGGTGGAAGTGCGCAAGAAGCGCACATTCATCAAGCGGGAAGACGAAGTCGTGGTGCCTGAGTCGGAAGCACCGGTGGAAGCCGCGGAGCCCGCGCCTGTGATCGACACGGAAGAGCTGGCACGCAGGGAAGAGGACGCGCGCCGTCAAGCCGAACTGCTGCGCCGCCAGGAAGAAGAGCTGGCGCAGAAGCGCCGGGATCGCGAAGCCGAAGAGGCTCGCGAGGCCGCCAAGGCTGAGCAAGCCGAGCAAGCCCGTGAGGCTGCTGAAGCTGCGAGCAAAGCGAAATCCAAAGCCAATACCGAGAAGGTGGTTGCCGAGCCGGCGGGTGTCTCCTCGGACGAAGCCGATGCGGCTGCGCGTGTCGAGCAGCAGGAGGCAGAGGCGAAGGCCACAGAAGCCCGTGTCGCCGCGGCCAAAACACTGGCCACCAAAAATGCCGAGGCCAAGAAGGTTGAAGACGCTCGCGCCCAGGATCTGGTGGATCGGCGCCGCAAGGCAGAAGCCGAGGCCGCCAACATTCGGGCCATGATGGCTGCGCCTGCCAAGACGCTGGTTGCCAAAAAGCCCGAACCCGATCCCAAGGCAGCGACCGTCATCAAGGGCACGCTGCACAAGCCTGCTGGCACGCCAGGCAAGCCGGCGGCAACCGGTGCCACTGCGGCAGTTGCAGGCGCTGCGGGCAAAAAGGAAGTCAAGTCCGAGAACCTGTCCTCGACCTGGAAGGACGACGCGGCCAAGAAGAAGGAAATCAAAACCCGCGGAGACACAAGCGCCGGTCGATCGAACTGGCGGGGCGGGCCACGCGGCGGTCGTCGCGATTCACGTGACTCGCGTGACAGCGGACAGAGCAGCTTTGTGGCGCCGACCGAGTTCAAGGCGATCGAAGTGCATGTGCCTGAGACCATCACGGTGGCTGAGTTGGCGCACAAGATGAGCTTGAAGTCGTCGGAGGTCATCAAACAATTGATGAAACTCGGCCAGATGGTCACGATCAACCAGCCGCTGGACCAGGACACCGCCATGATCGTGGTGGAGGAACTGGGCCATACCGCGGTGGTGGCAGCTCTGGACGATCCAGAAGCATTCACCGACGATGACACCACGCAACTGGAAGCTGAACTCTTGCCCCGTGCGCCGGTCGTCACCGTCATGGGCCACGTCGACCACGGCAAAACCTCACTGCTGGACTACATTCGTCGCGCCAAAGTGGCGGCGGGAGAAGCCGGGGGCATCACGCAGCACATCGGCGCCTATCACGTGGAAACGCCGCGCGGCATGGTGTCGTTCCTGGACACACCAGGTCACGAAGCGTTTACCGCCATGCGCGCCCGTGGTGCTCAGGCGACCGATATCGTGATCCTCGTGTGCGCCGCTGACGACGGTGTCATGCCCCAGACCAAGGAAGCCATCAAGCACGCAAAAGCGGCTGGCGTACCTCTGGTGGTGGCCATCACCAAGATCGACAAGCCCGGCATCAACATGGAAAAGGTGCGTTCCGAACTGGTGGCCGAGGAAGTCGTCCCCGAAGAGTTTGGCGGCGATGTGCCCTTTGTTGGCGTCTCTGCAAAGACCGGCGAGGGCGTTGATGCCCTGCTGGAACAGGTGCTGCTGCAAGCCGAAGTGCTGGAGCTCAAGGCACCGGTGGAGGCC
>JAABRN010000005.1 GCA_011390855.1 Hydrogenophaga sp.
TCGTGTCATACTGAATTCATTGTGGTTTCGCCTGATCAGCACGTCTCCTCTCTTGCCAAACAGGCGCGTGAACTCTTTGTGGTTCACGTGGGACGCGCGCTTCCCGAAATGGTCAGGGCCTGCGACACGCGGCTGACCTCCCTTCTCGATCAGCCTGGGCCGGCTCGGGAAATGCAGGAAAGGCGAGATGCATGGACCGCCTTTCAGAAGCATCAAACCTCCTGGCTCAACGGCAGCCGCAAAGAGCTCCAGCGCACCCTGTTGCCCAAAATCAGCACTTCGGGCAACCCGTCTAGCACTGGAAGACTGGAGTTGGTGGCGGAAGGCGCCATCGACGACCAGATCATGGCCTCCCGTCTGGCCATGCGGGTGCTTGATAAATCATCCTCGGAACTCAACGAACTGCGTTTGCGCGTCCAGCATCTGGAGCGGCGACAGGAGTTGCCTCGTGGCGATGTGTTGCTGCCCGACGTGACGGCGCGAATACTGGTTGATCAGTGGTTGGACGCCCAGATGACACGCGAGGCCTGGACGCTGGTGCAGGATGCGCTATTGCCCATCATGGCCACCAAGCTGCACGAGGGGTACAAGGCTGCCAACGAATTCCTGGTCTCCAGCGGCGTCATGAAGGAAATCGACCTTCAGTCCCTGGTGAAACGGGCGCCGGGTGCACGGACGGGGTCAACGCCCTCGCCAACGGCTCCGGCGGCAGGCCGTCGCTCCAGTGATGCGCCGTCGAGCGACGGGCCGAACTCAAGCCAGTCCTCAGCGCCCTCATTTGGCTCGGCTGGCGGCTCGGCGCCGGGGGCATTCGGAGCTTCGCGTGGCGGCTCGGCTTCGATGGGTGTGCATGATGAGACCCGCATGCTGACCAGCTCCACGCCTCTGGCCCGGGCACGGATGCGGGCCCAGGGTGTGGTGGGGCGGCTCAAGCGCCTGCTCATGGACAAGATTGGGGGCGATTTCGAAGCGACCCAGTTGCTTCCCCCTTCGCCTCAGCTGGAACGGGCCATGCAGCAGAGCATGGCGGTCGTCCGCAGAGACGCGGGAGGCCCTTCAACCGGCAGCTTGGAGGCCGCCTACGGTGGAACGGGTGCTGGTGGTGTTGCGATGCAGATGGATGGCAGTCACGTGGAGCGCGCCTCCAGTGCCTTGCGGCATCGCACGGCAGAACTCAAACAGGCGGCAACCACGTCAACCGAAAAAGCCACGATCGAGGTCGTGGCGCTGATGTTCCAGAGCATTCTGGCGGAGGAACGCATTCCTCCCAGCGTCAGGGTGTGGTTTGCCCGTTTGCAGATCCCGGTGTTGCGGGTGGCGCTGGCAGAGCCCGAGTTCTTCAGTGCTTTGCAGCATCCGGCGCGCAAGCTGATTGATCGCATGGGTTCCTGCGTGATGGGCTTCGATACCAATGTGGGTTCTGCCGCGCTTGAGGCCGAGATCAAGCGCGTGGTGCAGGTGATCGAGCAGTACCCTGAGACCGGCCGGCGCGTGTTTCAGCTGGTGTTCGACGAATTTCAGAAGTTTTTGTCCACCTACCTCAGCGGGCAGGACAGCACCAGCCGCGTGGTCAGTGTGGCGCAACAGATCGAGCAGAAGGAAACCTTGTCGGTGCAGTACACCATCGAGCTGCGCAAGCTGCTCGACGATGTGCCGGTGCGCGAAGAGGTGCGCGAGTTCCTGTTCAAGGTCTGGGTCGACGTGCTGGCCGTGGCCAGCGTGAAGTACGGGCTCAAGCACGAAGAAACCAGTTCGCTCAAGCAGGTGGCCACCGAATTGCTGTGGGCAGCCAGTGCCAAGCCGAATCGCAATGATCGGGCGCGCGTGATCCAGCAATTGCCAAGCCTGCTGCAGCGCTTGCGCCAGGGCATGGGGCTGCTGGGCTTCCCTGCCGGCCTGCAGGATCAGCACATCAAGTCGGTGAGCGACACCTTGGCAGACGCCTTCATGTCACGCACCGAAGCCATTCCGGAGGCGAGCATGGAGAAGCTGGCCAAGCGGCTTGCCAATCTGGAGGACTTCCTGCCCGAGAGTGGCGTTGGCGATCTGGACCTCGACAACGAGAGCATCGAGATGATCACCGGCGTGGATGCCAGCAACATCGAGGTCATCAACCAGGGCGGCAGCCAGCCGAGCGAAGCCATGCGGGCATGGGCGGTGGAGCTGCAGATCGGCTCATGGTTTGGCCTGGACCACAACGGCAAGCTCAACAGCGTGCAACTGGCCTGGCGCAGCCAGCGGGGGCAGTTGTACCTTTTTGTGACCAACGGCGGCCGGTGCTTCCTGATCCAGTCTGCGCGGGTGGCGGCGTACCTGCAAGCCGGGCTTCTGGTGCCCAGTGAAGACGAGGCGCTCACCGTGCGCGCCACGCGGGATGCCTTGGCCAAGCTGGATGCCAATCCTGAGCGACTGCTGAACTAGAGAACACCCCCCTGCGCCGCTGACGCGGCTTCCCCCCTACCGGACCCTTGCTGCGCCTGCTTTGGAGGCACTTCGCTAGAGACGGATTTGGGCACACTCGCTGTGCGCCTCGGTGCTCTCCGTTGCCTCTGTGCACCTTAGGCGCTGCCGATGCGTTGCAGCAGTCCGCCGGGCAGTCGTCCGGCGTGGCCTTCGAGTTCGAGTTCCAGCAGTCGGGCTTGCAGTGTGGCGGTGTCGAGGCCGGTGCGGGCTTGGAGGGCTTCGAGGCTCACGGGGTCGTGGCCCAGGGCTTCCAGCAGGGCGTCTTCTATTCCGGTCTTGGGCGTGTCGAAGAGCGATGCTGGGCCGGATGGCAGTCGCAGGTCTTCGAGGATGTCGTTGGCGGACTCCACCAGTTTGGCGCCTTGGCGGATCAGTGCGTGGCAGCCTTTGGACTGTGGTGCGTGGATGGAGCCTGGGATGGCGAACACCTCTCTGCCTTGTTCGGCGGCGAGCCGGGCGGTGATCAGGGAGCCTGATTGCACAGCGGCCTCAACCACCAAGGTTCCTTGGGACAGGCCGGAGATCAGGCGGTTGCGCTGGGGAAAGTGGGCGGCAAGTGGCGGTGTTCCCAGGGGGTATTCGCTCACGAGGGCGCCGTGCGCCGCGATGCGGTGGGCGAGGTTCAGATGGCGTTTGGGGTACACCCGGTCGAGACCCGTGCCGACCACTGCCACTGTGGGGCTTCCGCCTTCGAGTGCGCCTTCGTGGGCAGCACCGTCCACGCCGAGCGCCAGGCCTGACACGATACACACCCCGGCCTGCGAGAGCGCCTGGGCAAACTGGCGCGCGTTGGCCTGGCCTTGAGGTGTCGGGTTGCGGCTGCCCACAATCGCCAGTCGTTGCGGGTGGTGCAGGGCATTCACATCGCCCAGCACGTACAGCATGAGGGGCGGGTCGGCCATCTCCAGCAACTCGGCCGGAAACCGTTTGTCTGCCAAGGTCAGTACATGACGATCGGTTCCTGCGGCCAACCAGTCTTCCAGCTTCTGCTGGGCTGCGGACAGTTCTTCGGGTTCGTTCAGCAGCGCGTGCGCGCGCTGGAGACCCACCACCACCTGCAGAGCGCTGACGGATTGACCGAAGATGGCTTCGGGCAATCCAAATGCAGCGAGCAGCTTGCGGGCCGAGTCGGTGCCCACGCCGGGCGTGAGCAGCAGCCGCAGCCAGGCTGCCAGCTCCTCCCTGTTCATCCAGAGATCAGGGGTTCACAAACGCGTCGCCGACCTTGACCCCGTCGGTGATCTGCAGCACCAGGGCGTAAGACACTTTGTCGAAGGTTCGGAAAACCATCATGAGACCGTTGCGCTCGCCGGGCAGGCGAATCTGGGTCCGGGCGGTGTCGGTCTTGTCGATGACGGTCTGCGAGTCCTTCTGCAAGGCCAGCACGTGACCGCGCTCCACCCCATGCTCGATGCCGCGGTTGATGGCAACCACCTGGTTCTGTCCAGCGAAGGTCACTGCATTGCCGTAAACCGACACGATCTGCCCATTGAGGGTGAACGGTGGTGCGCTGGGCACATAGTTGGGCAGTTCACGCGGAGGCTCAGGCAAAAGGCGGTCGCCAATGCGCACCTCTTCCTTGGCCTGCACGATGTCGATGGTGGCTGGAATGATCTCGGCACCAGCCTCGGAGGCCGGCTTGCCGGGCATCTGCGTGCGCTCGACGTTGTGCGTGGTGTTCTCGAACTGGGGCGTGTAGACGTCCTGGGTGAGCGCCGCAGGCTGGCTGGGAACTGCCGGAGGGACCCTGCGCGTTTCTTCGCGGACCAGGTAGGCCTTGCCCACGTATTGCGCCTCATAGGCCAGCACCTCGCCGGTGGTCGGGTCCTTGAGCGGGGTGGCGTTGCGGAACACGCGGAAATTGCGGGGTTTGCCTTCACCAATGGTCAGGGGTTCGGCGTCGCCGCCTTCGCTGCTGCCATACAGGGCACGGGCATAGGCGCGATCGCCCATGCTCATCAGCACCCGGCTGTCGGAGGCGGAGACGATGCGAGGAGCCTTTGAAAAGGTGCCTTCGTCCACGATGATCGGCTCGGCCAGAAACGACTCGATGGCCTGGAGTGAAATGGGTGGAATGGCCGAGTCGGACAGACTTTCCGAGCGCACGCGGGGCGAAACCCGCACGGTGGGCGTGCCGCCGTCGCCTGGCCGGCGGGTGCTCAGGCGAGCTGTGCCATCGCTGGTGTCAAGGAACAGCACCTGCCCAGGGAAGATCATGTGGGGGTTGCGGATGTCCTCCAGGTTCATGCCCCAGAGCTCTGGCCAGCGCCAGGGGCTTCTGAGGAACATGCCGGAAATGGCCCAAAGCGTGTCGCCACGCTTGACCGTGTAGCTGTTTGGCGCGTTGGGGGCCAGCTCTGACAAGGGCACGCCCGCCTGGGCCACCTGGGTGGCTGTGGCACGTTGCCCGGAGGTGATGGGGAAATTCTGGGCGCCTGCGCTGGTGGCCAGGGTCGCAGCAAGCAGCGCGGTGGCACACGCGAGGGGGCGCAGACCATGGAACAGTGAGAAGGAGGCGTTCGGACGGATCTTCAATGGCATGTAGGGCCCCTGGGGCATGCACGCTCCCGGCAGGGCCCGCTCCAGGAGAGCAGGCAGCCTGTTCGAAACAGCGCTTTGGTCTTGATAATTCGCATTTGATTTTGCGCGCAAGGCTTTGATTAGGCAATGTTTATGCAAGTCACACGCTGCGCCATCCGCTAAAAGTAGCGAAAATACCGACAAACGTGCAAGCGCGTCCCTGTGCCACCACGCATGGGTCACCTGACCCTTGCCCGAAATGGCACCCGCCAAGCCCACTGTTGTTTCTTGCCAGTCGCTTTTTCCGACCATGACATCTGCTGAACCGTTGCCCATACTTTGTTACCCCGACCCGCGCCTGCACACGGTGGCACGCCCGGTGGCGCAGGTCGACCAACACATCCAGGCGCTGATTCCCCGCATGTTGGCCACGATGTACGACGCCAACGGCATCGGCCTGGCTGCGACGCAGGTGGATGTGCACGAGCGCCTGATCGTGATAGACGTGAGCGAAGAGCGCAACCAGCCCATGGTCTTGATCAATCCGGAAATCGAATGGGCCAGCCCTGAGAAACGCAAGGGAGAAGAGGGCTGCCTGTCGGTACCCGGGATTTACGACGGGGTGGAGCGGTCGCTGGCTGTTCGGGTCAGAGCGTTGGACGGTGAGGGACAGTCCCGCGTGATTGAGGCCGAAGGCATGCTGGCGGTATGCATTCAGCATGAAATGGACCACCTGATCGGCAAGGTTTTCGTGGAATACCTGTCGCCGCTCAAGCGCAACCGCATCAAAAGCAGACTGGTCAAGGCTCAGCGCGAGGCGGAACGGGCATGATGCAGCTCGCCAAGGCGCTGGCGACCACCACGCTTGCCCTGGTGCTGATGGCATGTGGCAGCATGCCTGAAACCGTGGCGCTCGGAACCACGCGCGCCGACATCGAGCAGCGTCTGGGTGCCCCCACGGCGGTTCTCGCCCTGCCCGATGGCACACGGCTGCAGTATTCACGCCAGCCATCCGGGCAGCAGGTCTTCAATCTGGATCTGGACACCCAGGGGCGTCTTTTGCGTGTCGACCAGGTGCTGGATACCGCATGGCTGCAGCGCATTGAAGTGGATCGCTGGACTCAGGAAGACGTGCTGCGTCAGTTCGGTAAGCCGGCGGTGGTGGAGCGCGTCGCGCGCTTTGAAGGCGGTGTCTGGACCTACAGGTACCTGGAGCCCTTTTCGCTGGCCCGTCTGGCGCACATTCATATCGATCCCCAGGGCGTGGTACGCAAGGTGGTCTACACCGACGAGCCTTTACTGGACGACGTAGGCAACCGATTCTGATGACTGGCGGGCGCACCTGGTGCTGGCCCGCACTGCAACCCATGAAAATCATCTTCGCCGGCACACCGGTTTTTGCCAGCGTGGCACTGCAGCGTCTGCACGCGGCAGGTTTCGAGATAGCCCTTGTGCTCAGCCAGCCCGACCGTCCCGCCGGCCGGGGAATGAAGCTGCATGCTTCACCAGTGAAACAATTTGCGCTCGACCACCACATACAGGTGGCGCAGCCGCGCAGTCTGCGGCTCGACGGCAAGTACCCGGAAGATGCGGCGGCCGCCCGCCGGATGATCGAGGCCGCGGAAGCCGACGTGATGGTCGTGGCTGCCTATGGATTGATACTGCCTCAGTGGGTGCTGAATGTCATGGGTAGCGCACCGCGCGAGGCGGGAAGCGAGGGGGGCCATCACCACAAGCTCGGCTGTCTGAACATTCATGCGTCGCTGCTGCCTCGCTGGCGCGGCGCTGCGCCCATCCACCGGGCCATAGAAGCCGGGGATGCAGAGACCGGCGTGACCATCATGCAGATGGATGCCGGGCTGGATACCGGGGACATGTTGCTGACCGAGCGACTGCTCATTGGCGCAGAAGAAACCACCGCCGTTTTGCACGATCGACTGGCCGAACTGGGTGGCAGGATGATTGTGGAGG
>JAABRN010000006.1 GCA_011390855.1 Hydrogenophaga sp.
ACTGATTGCATTTGTTTTTTTCTGGATGCTGGGTCTGGGTCCGGTGGGTGCGGTGCTGTATCGCATGGCGGAGTACGTGGCGCGCAACTGGCGCGCGAGAACCGACGGTACCCCGAGCCTGGCCCTTCAGGTGGCTGCAGCGCGCACCTGGCAATGGATCGACTACCTGCCAGCCCGGTCTACTGCATTGGGATTCGCGGTTGTGGGCAATTTTGAAGAAGCTGTAGCGAACTGGCGAAGCGAGGCATCCCGCCATGCGCCCGGCAGTGATGGGGTGGTTCTGGCGGCCACAGCGGGCGCGTTGAATGTGCGCCTGGCTGCGCAGGCACCGCAAGAAGTGCTGGCTTCACAGGCCGATGGCAGCTTCCGCCCCGACCCGCAGCTTGCGCATCTGGGCGGGGTGGTGGGTCTGGTCTGGCGCACGGTGGTGCTGTGGATGCTGCTGCTGGCCTTGCTGACGTTGGCCCGCTTGATCGGCTAAGTAAAGCCACCCCCCGCGTCGCCTTCGGCGCCACCCCCCTGGAAGGGGGGCGACACCTTGGACCGGCGGAGCCGGATCTTCGGTGTCCTTGGATGAAGACACCTCGTTGCTCGGCGTCATTTCGGCTCCACCCATGGAATGCGAGTAGCGAAGTACTTTCCGGCGCGAAATGACCCCTTCCAGAGATACCGAGGAACCGGCTTTGCCGGGCCTCTGGTATCGCCCCCTAGAGGGGGTGACGCGAAGCGGCGCGGGGGTGCTCCCTCAATACATACGCTTGTCGGACAGTTCCGCAAACAGGTCGCGATATATGCGATAGCGGTTTTCGCTGATAGCCAGGTTGTTGGATGCGGCCGCGTCAGTCCCTGAATGCCCGCCCTGCACATGGGTGATCACCGAACAGCCCGGCTCGTGCAAATGGGTGCAGTTGTAGAACTTGCAGTGGCCGAGCGTGGCGCGCAGGTCGGGCATGTATTGCGCGAGCTGCATGGGTTCGATGTGGTTGAGGCCGAATTCCTGAAAACCGGGAGAGTCGATCAGTGCGGTTTTGCGTTGGGCGTCGGTCCAGTACCAGGTGGTGCTGGTGGTCGTGTGTTTGCCGGAATTCAGGGCGCGTGAAATCTCACCGGTGAGGGCCTGCGCATGGGGCACCAGCCGGTTGACCAGGGTGCTTTTTCCCGCACCGGATGGGCCTAGCACCAGGGTCCGTTTGTCAGCGAGTCTGGCTTGAAGCTCATCGATACCAGCTTCCGTGCCTGCGGCGGTCTCGCCTTTGAGTCGCAGCGGCAGCACGGTGCAGCCCATGCGGCGGTAGGGTGCGAGGCGGTCCCAGGCTCTGTCAAAGGCGGGTTGCAGGTCGCTCTTGTTCAGCACGATCAGCACCTCGATGCGCTCGGCCTCTGCAGCGATGAGTGCACGGGCAAGCTGGCTCTCGGAGAACTCAGGGTCTGCCGCGACGAGCACCAGCACCTGGTCCAGGTTGGCAGCAAACGACTTGGTGCGCAGCTCATCCTGGCGGTAGAAGAGGTTGCGGCGCTCTTGGACGCGCTCGATGCTGCCCTCGTCGCCGGTGTGCTGCCACTGCACCTGGTCACCGACGACCACCTGGCTTTTCTTTCCGCGTGGATGGCAGATGCGGCGAGCGCCGTCGGCACTCTCCACGATGCAGTGGCGGCCAAATGCGGCCACTACCAGACCATCCATTGTGTCGGCAGAAGCAACCGGTGGCTGTGCGTGGCGAGGCTTCAACGCGACCACCTGTGAACTGATGAGGACATTCAGGCCTTGAGCAAGTTGTCTACCGCTGCTGCGCAGTGGAAATCGCTGAGCGAAATGCCATCCACATCGTGGGTGTTGAAGCGCACCGTGCAGCGCCCATAGCTCAGAGAAAGATCGGGGTGATGGTCTTCGCGATGGGCGATCCAGGCCACTGCGTTGACGAAGGCCATGGTTTCATGAAAGTTGGAGAAGGTGAACGCCTTCTCCAGCGCGCCGTCCAGCAGCTTCCAGCCCTGGGCGTGGTCGCCATTGAGTTGGGTCAGCTGGGTGACGAGTTCGGTGGCGCTGAGCGCCCGGCGGTTCTGGTTCATTTTGATGATGGTGAGATCGATTCGGTTTTCATGGCGCCGGAGCGCTATGCAGATGCATGAAACGGTCCCATCCAGGGGCACTGCCGGGCCGGCTTTGCTGGACGGCCAGTGCCGCCCCCTGGAGGGGGTGACGCGAAGCGGCGCGGGGGTGTTCCATCCTAGGCGGCGCGTAGACGGGCCAGTCGCTCGCTGGCGGGCGGGTGCGAATAATAGAACCGGGCGTACACCGGATCGGGTGTGAGCGTGCTGGCATTGTCCTTGTACAGCTTGAGCAGCGCAGAAGCCAGGTCGGTCCCACTGGTCTGGGCCACGGCGTAGGCGTCTGCTTCGAACTCGTGGCGCCTGGAAAGTTGCGCGGTCAGCGGCGACAGGAAGAAGGTGAACAGCGGGATCACCAGCATGAACAGCAGCAGGGCCAATGCGTCGTTGGGGGCATCCATTGAAGGAGTGACACCCAGACCCAGGTAGAACCAGGCCTGCTGTGACGCCCAGCCCAGCAAGGCGAAACCCACCAGGCTCACGGCAAACATCATGGCAATGCGTTTGATGATGTGGCGCCGCTTGTAGTGGCCAAGTTCGTGCGCAAGCACCGCATCGATTTCCGGCGGGCTGAGCTGTTGCAGCAGGGTGTCAAAAAAGACCACCCGCTTGGCGGCACCGAAGCCGGTGAAGTAGGCGTTGGCGTGCGCACTGCGCTTGCTGCCATCCATCACGAAAAGGCCGCTGGCAGCAAAGCCGCAGCGTTGCATGAGTGCATTCACGCGCGACTTCAGGTCTTCGTCCTTCAAAGGCTCGAACTTGTTGAACATCGGGGCGATCACGGTGGGGTAGAGCACCAGCAGCAACAGGTTGAAAGCCATCCAGGCGCCCCATGCCCAGATCCACCACAGGGGTCCGGCTGTGCCCATGAGCCAGAGCATCAGGGCCACGATGGGCAGGCCGATCAAGGCGCCAACGAGTGAGCCCTTCAGCAGATCGCCCACCCACATGCCCAGCGTCATCTTGTTGAAGCCAAAGCGTTCCTCGATGCGAAAGGTCGACCACCAGCCCATCGGCAACGACACCAGTCCGCCGATCAGCACAAATGCCGCCAACAGCGCCAGTTGTTGCACCATGCCGCCGCCCAGCGCGGCCAGCAAGGTCGCGTTGAGCCAGTCCAGTCCGCCCAGCAGTGTCCAACCCAGCAACAGCGCCGACTCCAGCGCCAGTTCCAGCAGGCCGAACCGGGTCTTGGTGATGGTGTAGTCGGCGGCCTTGCGGTGCGCTTCTGGTGTGATGGTTTGCGCAAACGCTATGGGTACTGCGTCCCGGTGGCGTGCCACGTGCCGGATCTGCCGGCTGGCCAGCACCATCCGAATGGCAAGCCCTGCCAGCAGGAGGACGCAGAAAACAACAGTGAATGAGAGAGAAGCAGTATCCATGGGGCGAGTCTATCGAAGACCGGCGGCGCAAGTACTGGAGCGGGGCATGGCAATCAGCAGGGCCCGGTTCGCAGATCGGTGAGAATTGGCAGATGACAAGTGACCAAACATCAGCAAGCCCTGCCGCCGAAGTCGGCGCCCTCCCAGTCTTGGCAAAAAGTGACCAGAACCTGGTCTGGCTCGATTGCGAAATGAGCGGTCTCGATCCGGAAAAAGAACGCCTGCTTGAAATCGCGGTGGTGATCACAGGGCCGCAACTCACGCCCCGGGTGGAAGGCCCGGTGATCGTGATCCACCAGAGCGACGCGCTACTGGCGGCCATGGACAACTGGAACAAGGGTACCCATGGCAAGAGCGGCCTGATTGACAAGGTCAAGGCCAGTGCAGTGGACGAAGAGGCCGCTCAGGCCGAACTCCTGTCCTTCATCAGCAAGTACGTGCCAAGAAACGGCTCTCCCATGTGTGGCAACACCATCAGCCAGGACCGGCGATTTCTGGTGAAGTACATGCCCAAACTGGAGGCGTACTTCCACTACCGCTGCCTCGATGTGAGCACCCTGAAGGAGCTCGCCAAGCGCTGGCGTCCGGCCGTGTATGACGCGTTCAAGAAGCAGCAGAAGCACACGGCGCTGGCCGACGTGCACGAGTCGATAGACGAACTCGAGCACTACCGCGAACACTTTCTTCGCTGAGTCGCTCGGCCCGCTGCAGACGCTCAGACAGCCATGGTCAGGCGCCAGGGCCACCGCCTCAATCATGTCAAAATCGTGAAATTCTCGTGAATTTCCCATGACAAAAAAAACCCGTTCTCGTTTCGTGGCCCGGTACCAGGAGGCTTTACAGCTGGGTGCTGCGGTTCTGTTTCTCGTCATGGTGGGCATTTATGCCTCGCTGACAGGTGCATCGACCATCGGACTCACGTCATCGGCTGCGTGGCTGCTGATCGTGGCGGCTGGGGTGGGGGCCTACATGGCCATGAACATCGGTGCCAACGATGTGGCCAACAACATGGGCCCCTCTGTCGGATCGGGCGCGCTGACCTTGGGCTGGGCGATCGTGATCGCCGCAATATTCGAGGCTTTGGGAGCCATCGTGGCCGGCGGCGAGGTGGTCGGCACCATCAAGGGTGGCATCATCGATCCGGCACAGATAGGCGACGCCACCACGTTCGCCTGGGTGATGTTCGCGGCCTTGCTGGCGGGCGCACTCTGGCTGAATCTGGCCACTGCGGTCGGGGCGCCCGTGTCCACCACGCACTCGATCATCGGCGCTGTCATGGGCGCTGGAATTGCCGCTGGCGGCTGGGGGCTGGTCAACTGGGACACCATTGGGGCCATCGTGATGAGCTGGGTGATCTCGCCCCTCATGGGCGGGGCCCTGGCGGCGGGATTTCTCTACCTCATCAAGCGCAGCGTGACTTACCGCAGCGAAAAGACCGATGCCGCCGGTCGAGTGGTGCCGGTGCTGATTGCCCTCATGGTCTGGGCCTACACCACGTACATGCTGCTCAAGGGACTGGGCCAGATCGTCAAGATCGGGTTTCCGGTGGCTCTGCTGGCTGGTGCTGGTGTGGCCACCGTAGTGTGGTGGTTCATTCGAAAGCCCCTGGCTCGCGTGGCCCTTCGGCAGGACAACAGCAAGCAAGGGGTCAACCGGCTGTTCACCTGGCCCTTGATCTGCTCCGCCGCGTTGCTCAGCTTTGCCCACGGTGCCAACGACGTGGCCAACGCCATTGGGCCGCTGGCTGCCATTTACGAGGCGGTCAAGAGTGGGGCCATTGCCTCAAGGGCTGCCACCCCGCTGTGGATCATGGTGCTGGGTGCGCTGGGGCTGGCGGTGGGCCTTGCGCTGTACGGGTCGAAACTGATCCGGACCGTGGGCAAGGAAATCACCGAGCTGGACAACATGCGCGCATATTCGATCGCCATGGCGGCCACTTTGACGGTGATTGTGGCTTCCCAACTCGGCATGCCGGTGTCCACCACGCACGTGACCATCGGTGCCGTGTTTGGCGTGGGCTTTTTGCGTGAATTGCTCAAGGTGAACTACGCCAAGATGGAAGCGGTGGTGTTCGCAGGCCACCAGGGCGCCGACCGGGCCGAAGTTGGCGCCTATCTGCAACGTTTTGAGACGGCTGAGGTGCAAGAGAAGAAGCAGATGCTGGCCGACATGAAGCGGCGCGCCAAGATGCGTGAAAACGCCGAGGGCGCGGTGTTTGCAAAAAAGGAGCAGAAGGCGCTGAAGAAAGCGATCAAGAAGGAGATCGTCAAGCGCTCGGTGGTGATGCGCATCGTGGCCGCCTGGATCATCACGGTGCCGGCGACGGCGGTACTGGCCGCCATCCTGTTCCATGTCGTTTCCGCCATTCTGGGCTAGGGACTTGTCCGCAAATGGCCGAGGTCGGCGTGGCGGACGTTCTGGGCGGATTGCGGCGTTGCAAATCGTCGCGATACCGGCGGGTATCGCTGCGGTTTGCGCCTTGAACTGCATCCCGACAGTCTCGCCATCCTCCGCTCGATGGGTTGCGGACAAGTGCCAAGGCCAGAAATAGTTCAGGGTTTTCCCTGAATGTGTGTGATAATCAAAGGCTTCGCAGGCAACTGCGATGATTTGTGCATCTGCCTCACACACCAGGCCCCCCGAACATGGGATGTCGCGTAGCCGGAAACGGTTCGCAACAGCCCGCCAAGCTCAACTGCTTGGCTCATCGGATGGGGTCTTCGCTCCCGGCGTCACCGCTTATGTGACCCAAGGCGCGTTGATCGTTTGATGGTTGATGTTTTGTAACCACGAACGGATCAAGCGCACCGGAGCTGCCACCCACTGAGGTCGGCATTCCATATAGCGTCTGCATTCGATCAATTGCGCGTCTTTGCGCATGGACGAACATGAGCGACTCTTTTGAAGCCCGCGGCGATTTCACGCCCGAAATGAACCCTGCCGATACCGAAGCAGAGGTTTCCCTCTCCCCTGTAGCCGAGCCTGAAGTGCCCACCGGGCCCAATGGTTTCGAGCTGATCGGCCTTGCGCCCGAGCTGGTGCAGGCCTGTGCCGACCTGGGCTATCTGCAGCCCACAGCTGTGCAGAACAATGTGATTCCCAAGGCCATGCTGGCCGAGGGCGAGCAGCGTTTTGCCGACCTGATGGTTTCCAGCCAGACCGGTAGCGGCAAGACCGCAGCCTTCCTGCTGCCTGTGCTCCACACCCTGCTGCAACAGCGTGCCGATGCCGATGCCCAGGAGCGCGCCGAGCGCGAGCGCCTGGCCGCTGAGGCCATTGCCCGTGGCGAAGCGCCTCCCAAGGCTCCGAAGCGCAAGGACCCCACCAGCCCGCGCAATTTCAAGGCCGCCACCCCTGGCGCCCTGATTCTGTGCCCCACCCGCGAACTGGCGCAACAGGTCGCCAACGATGCCATCGACC
>JAABRN010000007.1 GCA_011390855.1 Hydrogenophaga sp.
TCTGGCGCGTCTTTGGGCACTGCTTCGCTACCTTGACGATGTCTTCAAAGAAGCCCATGTCGCGCATGCGGTCCGCTTCGTCGAGCACCAGGGTGTTGAGGGCGTCGAGCTGCAAGCTGCCACGTTCCAGGTGATCCATGATGCGGCCCGGCGTACCCACCACGATGTGTGCACCGTGATCCAGCGTGGCCAGTTGCCCGCGAAGCGGCACACCGCCGCACAGGGTGACGACCTTGATGTTGTCTTCGGCTCGCGCCAGGCGGCGGACCTCAGTGGTCACCTGGTCGGCCAGTTCGCGGGTGGGACACAGCACCAGTGTTTGCACTGCAAAGCGCCTGGGGTTCAGGTTGGCGAGCAGGGTAAGGGCGAATGCGGCGGTTTTGCCGCTACCGGTTTTGGCCTGGGCAATGATGTCCTTGCCCAAAAGCGCGGGCGGCAGGGCTGCGGCCTGGATGGCCGTCATGGACAGGTAGCCCAGCTGCTCCAGGTTGGCCAGCATGGCGGGGGACAGGGGCAGGGCGCTGAAGCCGGTGGCGGCAGGCGTGCCCGCAGAGGTCGAAGGAGAAGAAGTCATCCCCGATTATCGGCAGTTGTGCGAAGGTGCCTTGCAGGGGGCCTCGCCTTCGGGCTCTCAACTCGACAAAGTGAAGAAGAAGGCGGCGCCTTGCCCGGGTGTGCTATCGGCCCAGACGCGACCACCGTGGCGCATGACCACGCGCTGAACGATGGTCAAACCCAGGCCGGTGCCAGCGTAGTCCTGCTCGCGGTGCAGACGCTGGAAGGGGCCGAACAGCCTGTGTGCAAAGGCCATGTCGAAGCCACAGCCGTTGTCTCGCACACAGAAAACGGTGTCACCGTCGCGAAACTCGGCACTCACTTCAATGCGTGTGACCTTACTCTGTGCAGTGAATTTCCACGCATTGCGCAACAGGTTGTCCATCACGCTGCGCACCAGACTCAAATCGGCCATGGCTTCCATGCCGGGTGCAATCTGCACATTGGCCACGCGGTCGGGATCGCCGCGCATCAGTTGCTCTGCGATGTCGCTTGCGATGTCACTGATATCGACCGGACACAGTTGCAGTGGTACCTGGGTCAAGCGCGACATGTTCAGCAGGGCGTCAATCAATGCGCCCATGCGTTGACCCGCGGATGCGATGCGCTGCATCATCGCTACGCCGTCCTCGCCCAGGTCGTCGGGGTGGGCACGCATGACCTCCTGGCTGAAACCAACAATGGCTCGAAGGGGCGCTCGAAGGTCGTGAGCCACCGAAGAACTAAAGGCTTCAAGTTCCTTGATGCTTTGGTTCAGTTCGGCGGTGCGTTCGTTGACGAGGCTTTCCAAGCCTTCGTTGAGCCGCTTCAGGTGCAGCTCGTTGTGTTTGCGCGATGTGATGTCCTGAACCACGCCATTCATTTGTTGATTGGGCCAGTGGCTGGCATCAATTTTGAGCCAGCGCGCGTCGCCCGATTCGGTGTGCACCCGGAACTCTTCGCTGATGATTTTGAGCTGGTCGAGGCTTTCCTCAAGACAGGCAGAGAAGGCAGGTCGATCGACTTCCGCGACGCTGCTGATCAAGTCGGCCAGCGTGGTCTTCTGATGGTTGTGCCAGCCCAGCAGATCGTGCGTGCGCGATGAAGCAGTGAGTTCATGGGTCTGGGTATCGAGTTCGATCACGCCCAGGCTGGCCGCATCAAGTGCCTGCTGAAGGAGGCGCTCGCTGCGAAGCAGCGCCACTTCCACGGCATGTCGCTCAAGGGCCATCTGTATGGTGGCGTGAAGCTCCCGCTCGGAAAACGGTTTGATCAGGTAACCATACGGCTTGGTCTGGCGTGCGCGGTCCAGTGTTGCATCTTCCGAGTACGCCGTGAGGTAAATCACTGGAACCGACGGCGCATGCATGAGCTTGGCAGCGACTTCAATGCCGTCCATGTCGCCTTCAATGTGAATGTCCATCAACACGAGGTCTGGTGCCAGGCGCTCGATCATGTCCAGACTTTGCTGCCCCGATGCCGCCACGCCAGGCACTTCATAGCCCATGTGGGCAAGCCGCTGCTGCAAATTGAACGCCACAATGCGCTCGTCTTCCACGATGAGGATGCGAGGCGGACTTTTCATGCGGTGACACCCAGCCTGAAACGCAAGGTGAAGCAAGTAGGTAGGGCGCGCTGTGTGGTGAGTTCGCCGTGCAACTGCTGTGTCAACAAGTGCACCAGCTGCAGGCCTAGGGAGCCGTTGTGATCCAGTTCCAGATCCTCTGGAATGGGGTGGCCGTTGTTGCTGATGGACATCTCGATGTCCTGGTCATCGCCCTGAGTGATGACCACCTCGATGGTGCCGCGCCGACCGCCCGAAAAGCCGTGCTTCAGGGCGTTGCTGACCAGTTCATTCACGATCAGGCCACAGGGAATGGCTTCGTTGATGGGCAACTTCATGTCGTGAGCCTGCACGTCGATGGTCACATGCCCTGCGGTCGATGCGTATGACTCCATCAAGCGAGGCAACAGTCCCCCCAGGAACTGGTCGAAGTCGACCTGCGCAAAGTCTTGCGACTGGTAGAGCGTCTGGTGGATCATTGACATGGACCGGATTCGGTTCTGGCTGTCACGCAGCATGCCCACCGTACCCGCGTCTTCGATCGTGAGGGCCTGCAGGTCCAGCAGGCTGTGGATGACTTGCAGGTTGTTCTTCACGCGATGATGCACTTCCTTGAGCAGAAGGTCCTTCTGTTGCAGGGCGTCTTGAATGCGTCGCTCGCTTTGCTTGCGCTCGCTCAGGTCCAGAACGACCGACAGCACCATCGGACCTTCGCCTGTTTCCACCGGGTTGATGCCAATCTCCACTGGGAACTCGGAGCCGTCCTTGCGTAGGCCGCTGAGATCGCGTCCCGCACCCATGGGGCGAGGCGTGGTTTCTGCCATGAACCCATGCCGGAAGCCCGTGTGCTGCGCGTGGTAGCGCGCGGGGATGAGCACTTCCACAAGCTGCCCTTCCAACTCCGGCGCCGCATAGCCGAAAATGCTTTCGGCCAAGCGATTGAGCCTTACGATTTCTCCCTGCGCATTGACCACGATCATCGCTACCGGAATGCTGTCGAACGCTTGTCCAAGGTAGCCATCGAGGTGAATTTGTTGTATCGCCATTTGGACATCCTAGGCGCTCTCTCCCCTCTTGTACACAGCTGATTTTCGTAAGGCACATTGCCTGGATTCGATCCGCCTCGTGCGATTCAAGTAGGTCGTTACGTTTCAGCCCGAGTGCAGAGCTTCAAGCTCCTGCTGGGTGAACCCGGCAGCGCGACGAGCCGCATCGTTGAAAGGCGGCTTGAGTCGGGGTGCGCAGTGCAGCCGGGCAAGCTGGCGGTAATGAGACACAGGTTGAAACCCTTGTTGCTCGCACAGCCAGCCGTACCAGTGGTTGCCCACCGCCACATGACCGACCTCGTCGCGCAGGATCACGTCGAGAATCTCCACAGCGCGCAGTGCTGCGGGTGTTCCCACCTTGCGCAACCGTGCCTGCATCGGCGGCGTGGCGTCGAGCCCACGCGCTTCGAGCGTGCGCGGCACCAGGGCCATGCGCGCGGTCACATCGTGCTGTGTCTTCACGCACATTTCCCACAATCCGTCGTGCGCAGGGAAGTCGCCGTAGTCGTGGTCCAGGCTCTGCAGGTGTTCTCGCAGCAGGCCGAAGTGGGTGGCCTCTTCATGCGCCACCCGCATCCAGTCGGCGTAGTATTCAGCCGGCATATAGGCAAAGCGCCACACCGCATCGAGCGCGAGATTGATGGCGTTGAATTCGATGTGGGTGACCGCGTGCAGCAGTGCGGCCAGGCCTTCGGCCGTGAACGGTGAACGGTGCGGCACGGCTGTCGGCGCGATGAGTTCGGGCCTCGCGGGGCGGCCAGGCAACCGGGCGCCGGCTTCGGGTTCCAGGCAGGCGGATGGGTCCAGCGCGGTGCAGCCCGTCTGCATGGCCTCAAACAGCGCATGCGTGGCCAGGACCTTGGCGCCTGGATCTGCCATGCAAAGCACCTGCAATGCCTGTGAGCGCAAGGAAACCGGAAACGGGACGATGTGGGCTTGCATCCCTACAATTCTAGGTTTTGCGACAGGAGACCCCGCATGGCAATTTACGAACTCGACGGCGTTGCGCCGCGCCTGGCCGATTCCGCCTGGGTGGCGGACAGCGCGCAGGTGCTGGGCAATGTGGTGCTGGCCGAGGACAGCAGCGTGTGGTTCGGCGCCACACTTCGGGGCGATACCGAGACCATCACGGTCGGTCGCGGCAGCAACGTACAGGACGGCAGCGTGATGCATGCCGACATCGGCTACCCCCTGACCCTGGGTGACAACGTCACCATCGGGCACATGGTGATGCTGCATGGCTGCACCATCGGCGACGAATCGCTCATCGGCATCGGCGCCACGGTGCTCAACGGCGCAACCATCGGCAAGAACTGTCTGGTTGGCGCGGGATCTCTGGTGACCGAAGGCAAGACCTTCCCTGACGGCAGCATGATCATGGGCAGCCCTGCGAAAGTGGTGAAAATGCTCACTCCCGAGCAGATCGATGGCCTGCGCCGCAGCGCCCAGCACTACGTGGAGAACGCGCAGCGCTACCGCACCGGCTTGAAAAAGATTGGCTGACCCCAGCCAGGGCCTGTTCACACCCTCTTTTCAGGATGCGTTGCGGATCGAAAAGGCCATGTCCAGCGTTGCGATCGCTGCGCCCAGGCCAGACCACCAGTCTGGCCGTCGCCGAGCGCCTGGATTGGCGCTGTTTTCAACCCATTTGCAGCTAGACAAGCAGTGGCAACAGGCCCTGGTCCAGCCAGATTTTCAGAAAGACCGTTTTGTCCGAACTCCACAAATTCATGTTTGAAGGTCTGCCAGTGCGCGGCATGCTGGTGCGCCTGACCGATGCCTGGCAAGACATCCTCAGCCGGCGCGAGCAGGCTGGCGGATACCCTGCAGCCGTGACCGAGTTGCTGGGCGAAATGACGGCGGCGGCCACCCTGATGCAGGCCAACATCAAGTTCGAGGGTGCACTGATCATGCAGATCATGGGCGACGGACCGGTGAAACTGGCCGTGGCCGAAGTGCAGCCCGACCTGAGCCTGCGCGCCACCGCCACGGTGGTGGGCGAGGTGGCAGCCGACGCACCGCTCTCTCACATGGTCAATGTGAACAACGAAGGGCGCTGCGCCATCACGCTCGATCCCAAAGACCGCCTGCCTGGCCGCCAGCCGTACCAAGGCGTGGTGCCACTGTTCGGCGACCGGCGAGAAAAGCTGGAGAAACTCAGCGAGGTGATTGAACACTACATGCTGCAAAGCGAGCAGCTTGACACCCGGCTCGTGCTCGCGGCCAATGACAAGGTCGCGGCCGGCCTGCTGATACAGCGGCTGCCGCTGCAGGGGGAAGGCAATCTGGCGGGCAGTGGTGTCATGCGCAGCGATGAAGACGAGATCGGTCGCAACGAGGACTACAACCGCATTGCCATTCTGGCGGCCAGCCTCAAGCGCGAAGAACTGCTGGAGCTGGATGCCGAAACCATTCTGCGGCGCTTGTTCTGGGAGGAAGATGTGCGCCGCTTCGACCCCATGGTTGGCGGCGAAGGTCCTCGTTTTGCCTGTACCTGTTCTCGAGAACGCGTTGGCGGCATGCTGCGCAGCCTCGGCGAGGAAGAGATCGAGTCGATCCTGGCGGAGCAGGGCCAGGTGGAGGTGGGGTGTGAGTTCTGCGGAGCGCAGTACCAGTTCGATCCGGTGGATGCGGCGCAAGTGTTTTTGCAGCCCGCCACCCAGGCCCCGCCATCTGACGGCGTTCACTGAGAGGTCGAACCGCTGCCTGATGACATTGCTCAGGCACCCCGAGGCACTGCGCCCTGGCGAAAGAGGTCGATGACAAGCAGCGGTGGGTTGACTACCGAACATTTGCCGTCCCAGGAACCTGGGATGGTGCAGTCTTCGCAGACTGCCCGGTGGGCTTCCTTGTTCGGGAAAAACGTTTCAGGGGCGCGGTGACTTGATCAGGCCGGTGAACAAGCGGTGCTCGCATTCTGGATCGCTGCATTTGTCGCAGTTCCAGGCTATCCGGCCTTGGGCCAGAGCGGGGTCGGTGTCGACGAGCGAACTGCCGGTCAGTGGACCGAGCACTTCCAGTGCCTGGTGCAGACGCGCATCGCCACGGCCGTAGACCGTCTGAAACGTCAGGCCCGCCGCTTGCAGTTCGCGGCGAAGAATGTTGTCGATGGCATCACGCATGGCAGGGCTGTCCCTGAACAGGCCGTCGGGTACCCATGGCAGATCCAGGCCCATGAGCAGGGTGGAGTGGTAACCCCGCTGGTGTGCAATCGCTCCAGGCAGCAGGCTGCTGTCGTTGAAGTACAGCTCGCTGTAGGCAGCAATCACCAGTGGCGTGGTGTCGGCGATCACCACATCGGGTGCAGGCCGGGCCTGGGTAGCCGCAACAATGTGGCGGTGTTGCTCCTCGGCCAGTGCGTCCTGCTCATGCGCTTGCGGTGCACGCCCAGCGCGGGTGCACCACTGCCGCAGGTTCTCCGGCACGCAGACTGCGCGCAGGGTGGTGTGTTGAGCGAGGTGTTGCTGGAGCGACCGGGCCAACGAAGATTTGCCGGTGGATTCGCCGCCCAGCAGGGTCACGATCAGAGTCACTTGGTGGTCATTGCCCGCGCTGAGCGAACTGCACAAAGATCTCGTTGGGCATGACCATGCCCAGTTCTTGCCGCGCCAACTCTTCGACCATGCCCAGACCTTCCTGCAGGTCGCGCACTTCGTTGGCCACCTGGTCGTTGCGCAGTTGCGCTTCGCGGTTTTCGTGTTCCTGTGTGCGTACCTGCTGCTTCAGGCTCGTCACCTGAGGCACGCTGCCC
>JAABRN010000008.1 GCA_011390855.1 Hydrogenophaga sp.
AGGCGCATTGAGACCCAGCTTTTCCGGGCTCTGCTCCGTTGCGAAAACCGGCACCTCCATCAAACCAGCCATGCGGGCCAGGCGGACGGCGTTGGTCAGCGCCTGCGCACCATCAGACAAGGCGGGTAACAGACGTTCCTGGTAGTCCACGAGCACCAGCTGAGAGTCATCGGCATCCAACAACATGCAAATCCTTTAATCAATTCGTTCTTGAGGATCTGCATTCTCGCCGAGCACCACATCTGGCGGTGCATTCAAGCTTCTGAAGGGCCAATGCATTTGCTGCCGCATTTGATCAGCAGGGGAGCACGCGGCACATGCCGCCCACAGACACAATGGCACCACATATCGGAAATTGCAACAAAATCAACTGTTTGAAGCACATTCTTCGCTTGACTTCGCAAATCAACACCGATACCCTCGCGTCCATGATCCGGTGTATCTCCGCTCTCGCATTGGTGCTGTCGGCCGCTGCACATGCCGTGCCGGCCCACGACAGCTATGGCGACATGGACACATTGCTGGCCGAAAAGGGCCTCATCACACGCTTTGGCGACCAGCTGCAACAGGCCCGCCTGTCGGTGTCAGATCAAGCTTCAGGCCTGGTCATCAATGCCATGGCATTTCTGGGCGTGCCTTACAGATGGGGCGGAAACAGCATTGAAACCGGCTTCGACTGCAGTGGTTTTGTACGGGCGGTCTATGAGCAATCTGTGGGCAAAGTGCTGCCACGCCGATCTCACGAGCAGGCAGCCGCGACGCTGGTGATCGACCGCAACGACCTCAAGCCAGGAGACCTGGTGTTCTTCAACACCATGCGACGCGCCTTCAGCCATGTCGGCATCTACGTGGGCGAAGGCCGATTCATCCATTCTCCCCGTGCTGGTGCCCATGTGCGCATGGAAGACATGCGATTGTCTTACTGGAATTCGCGCTTCAACGGGGCGCGCCGCGTCCTGCTCGACGCACCAGCTGAACCCGGTTCCAGCGCGCTGCGCTGAGCACTTGCCCTCGCCGATTCCCGCACACGCGGGATAATCTGTACCTGAACCAGCCGCGAGCGCAACTGCTGCATCCGCGCGCAGGGCGAATCCCGACTCTTGCGGGTGGCTCTACGACAGCGTTTACCACCCATGACCCACCAGGCTACCCCTCTTCTTGCGACCCAGTTGCGCTCAGCCACCCAGGCGCTACATGCCGAGGTGGAACGCGCAGGCATCATGCCCGATCTGTTGCGAGGCAAATTGCCGATCCATTTGTATGTGGCGCTCCTGCGCAACCTGCATGCGATCTACGCCACGCTTGAACCCGCACTGACCGGGCTGAGACACGATCCGCGCATTGCACCTGTCTGTCGGACAGACATGTTCAGACTGCCCGCACTGGAAAGTGACCTGGCTGCGCTGTCATCGAATCAAAGCTGGGCTGAGTTGCCAGTTCAAGCTGCCACTCAGGCTTATGTCGCCCGCTTGCTGAACGCGGAGAAAAACGACCCGGTGCGCCTGATTGCCCACGCTTATGTGCGGTATCTGGGAGACGTCAATGGTGGCCAGATGCTGGCCCGCACCGTATCGCGCTTGACAAAGCATCTGAACACATCCAGCGTGGCTTTCTACGATTTTGGCAGCCCGGCTGCTGCTGCCAACCATGCCCGCGATCTTCGCGAGGCCCTGGATTCATTGCCATTAGAAGAAGCGGAAGTCGCGACCGTGGTGGATGAAGCGATGTGGGCCTTCAAACAGCACAGCCTGATTTTCGACGCACTCATGTCCCCTTCATCCAGCGCAGCTCAGGTCTTGTCGGCGTGACTCTGAATATGCCCGTACAGGGTCGCGGCGCGTCTTGCCGAATGTTCAAGCTGCTCAAGTAAGGGTGCGACAGAAGGGCCGATGGTCGAGTCTGCAATGTCCATGGCAGCCAGAGAGACATTGGTGAAGATGGCCGTCACCAACTCATCGGCCTCGGTGCTCGCGCCAGCCTGCCGTGGCCACCCGAGCGAACCGCGTGCGGCCTCGGTCAGTGAAGCCTCGAGATGACGCCGCGCCGCCTCGGCTCGCTTGTTGTCGCTGAGGTCAGCAAAAATCAGAATGAATCCGATCACTGCGCCGGCGGTGCCCGGCACGACCTCGGCCCGAAGACTCACCGGCAGCGCCTGTCCCAGTCCTCGCGTCAGTGAGAACTCCTTTCGCAAGGGCTGGTGGGCACTGCGCGCGCTGGCCAAAACCTCGTTGACCGCCTGTGGATCACTGAACAGCGTGGCCACCTCCTGCAGCGACGCGCACTCCGCACTGGCTGGCCCGGCCAGCTGCAGGAACGCCTGGTTGGTGAAAAGCACGCGCCCGTCCGGACCTGCAATGACAACTGGCTCGTGCGAGCTCTCCATCGTGCTGCGAATCCGTCCCAGCTGGTGCTCTGCGATCAGGAGGCGGACAGCGTGGATCTGCACGATGATGTCAGCGAGCGACAACCCCAAGGCCTTTGCCAGGGCAATGTCCGAGGCGGTCCAGGGCAGCGCGGTACCGCGCACGATCTCTGACCACGCAGCAAAAGAACGGCGAGGCGACAACTCGAGGGGATCGTCACCCACTTGCGGTTTGCTCGGATCACCTGCCCAGATCACAGAAGAAAGCTGCTCCTTTCGGAACCAGATCAGGAAGTCAGGCCGAACGCGAGAAAGCCGCATGGCAAGCACACCACTGGCAGTGGGCGTCAAAGAGGCGAGTTCGGCGTTGGCTTTGGACACCGACGAGCAACTGAACGGCACGTCATGGGGACTGTCTTTGATCCAATGCAACAAGGCCCGCAGTTCGGGCGTTGAAGGCACCTCTCCGGTCGTCAGGATCTCGTCGTCATAAAACAGTGCCGCGCCCGTGGCTTCCAGCGGTTGCAACAGCGTGCGCGGATTGCGAAACAGGGCGTAGCGCCAATCGCCCTCGGTTGACGTGGCTTCGACCAGCCGTTGCTCCAGCCGTCGCACCTGTATGGCCACCTGCGCGTGGGCATAGTTTTCGATGGCGGCGATACGCGTTGAGATCACCTCCGCCATGAGATCGGCCGCTGCACGAACCGCGAATCGCATGTTGCGTGGTGCGTAATGGTGTGCCGCCACCAGACCCCAGAGCTGCCCGTCGTGTATCAGGGACACCACCAGGGTGGCGGTCACACCCATGTTTTTCAGGTATTGCAGATGAAGGGGGGACATGCTGCGCAGGTAGCACATCGACATGTCGGTGTCCTGGCCTGTGGCGGGGAGCAGCCGGGGAACCAGAGGCGCCGGCTCGTAGTGCACATCGACCAGCACGCGAACCCGGTTGCGGATGTACAACTGTCTTGCACGCTGAGGAATGTCCGAAGCTGGATAGTGATGCCCCAACAGGGAGTCCAGGCGGGGATCGCGCGCCTCGGCGATGATCTTGCCGTGACCATCAGGGTCAAAGCGGTAGACCATGACGCGGTCATGGCCGGTGAGTTCCCGATATGCCCTGACGGCAGCGTCGGCCAGCTGGCTGACCGTAGAGGCCTTTCCGAACCGTTCAACCGAGGAAGCGAGGTGGTCTCGCAGTTCCTTTGCACCGGTTGCGACCGTGAAAACGTCCGACGATCCGGACCACACGGGTTCCAGCTCTGCCACCAGCAGGCCCGGTGACAGTCGATGAAGGCTACCCTCGACCTCGCCATGCGCCACGGTCGCCTGTATGGGCTCTGGGTCTTCCATTGAGCAGCCGTTCGCAAGGCCGCGAATGCACTCCTCCAGATCGCCACCCAGAACACCGAGCGGCTTGTTCAGCAGGGCAGCCAGGGGCATGCCGAGCAAGTCTGGGGCATTGGAACTGAGTTGAACCAAGGTCCAGTCAGCTTCGTTGACGACCAGCAAGACGCCATGCGGCTGAACAGAGCCCGCAAGATGGATGAGCTCACGCTCGCAATTGGAGAGGTCTGCCTGGCCGAATGCGGGACTGTTTGACACGCTCAGTGACTCTGAAGGTTTGCCAAAACACTAGTTCAGGAAGCCTGAAGGCGGAACGCCACCCGTTCCCACCTCGGGTTGCAAGCCAAGTTCAAACAGTTGGCGCTCAAGTACGGGCACCGGCAGACCAAGAATCTTCGCTGCGAGCTCGGAATTGCCATTCGCGCGTTCAAAAGCGACCTTCAAGAAGTGGCGTTCGATCGCCTGACTCGCATTGAGCACCAACTCCGTCAGCTTCACCTCACCCAGACGTGCGGTCAATTGAGCCAGCTCAAGTCCGAGTTCTTCGTCCATGCCCTCGGTTGTTGGCAGGGATCCCGAGCGGAGGGCACGCAGCGTGAACCCGATGCACGCCTGATCACCTTCGTTGAGCATGGTGGCCACCACTTCGACGGACATTCCGGGTGAATCAAGTGACACAGGCAATGGGCCGGCCAGCCCTCGACGCTGAGCCTCGCTGATCAATCGTGGCAAGTGTGGCGCAAGACCGACCAGGACGGTATCCATGCGGCGCCCCTTGAGTTGAGAGACGCCACTGCCTTCACACAATCGCGCAAATGCGGGATTTGCCATCAGAATGTTGCCACTCGAATCGGTGATCACGACGGCGTCCGGAGTCTGCTCGACAAACTGTGCCGGATCTTGCTGGAGCAAGGAGTCCAGAGGTCTGGCCCGCACCATGAGCAGCAAGGCGTTGTCTGCGCGAAACGGTGTGGCTGCCACCGCCACCACTGCGGCGCTGCCAGCCACACGGGCACGGATTTCGGCAGGCAGTCCCGTCGTGCGGGTAGCCGTGAGAAGCTCCCCGAACGCTGGTTGTGATGTTGGGTCAAAACGGCTTGCGGCTTCAAGCCCTACCAGCGAATCCAAGGGCAAGCCGAAAAGATCCGTCGCGGCCTGATTCGCGTCCACCACCTGCATGGTCAGGGCATCGACCACCAGCACCGCATCGGTGGCCACCTGAAACAGCAGCCTGTACCGGGATTCGGCCTGACGCCGTGCCCAATAAGACTGCTCCATCTCCTGCTGTGTCTCGATGAAATGCTGCTGGATGGCCGCAATGGCCCGCATGTCGCGACCGGCGGCTATCAATGGCCCATCGTCACCCAGACGAATGGCCGAATAAGCCATCGGAATGTCTGCGCCTGTAACAGAGAGCAGATTCACTTCCCTGCGTCGCGTGAGTCCTGCCGAGCAAGCCTCTTCGAGCAACTGCTCCACCTTGCCGCGTGATTCCTTTGTGACGGTATCACCCCAGTGACGCCCGACCCAGTCGCTCGTCGCCTCCGTGAGTTTGGCGTCGCACGCAGAAACACGTTGAATCAGGCCATCGGCATTGATGACCAGTGCGATGTCGCTGGAGACTGTCGCCAGGGCCAACGCGAGTTCAGGCGCCAATGGCGCCAACTCACGCAGATCAAAGGGTTTGTCCGGACGATCGGTCATGGTGGCTTTCATCACGAGTGAACAGGGCACCATCTGCCTCGCCGCTCTGTGCAGAGCAGGCTTGACTGGCTTGAAGCCTAAGCGTCGAAGTTTACCCCTGGAGGGCGATTTTTGCGAGTTCAGGCATCTGGACCGCGTCCGCTCCAAGTTCCGGTTGCGATAAAAATGCTCCCCATCCAGGTAGCCCTCACCTCCGTGCCATGAAGGAAAGTGGCCAGAACGGACCATGGCTTGTCCAACCCATCCATGGTGGTAACCGAATACATCGCTGCGCCCCATACGAACAGATTGACCGGCCACACCCAGGGCGCTGCCCACTGCAATCCAGTGGCCACCACCCTGGCACCGGGCTTGAGATGGCGCATCACGTTGGCAATGGCTTCCGGCTGCCGAAGGATGTCGTGCGTGAAATGGAAAATGGCCGCATCAGCCTGACCTCGCAGATGCGCCTCATCCGCAGCTTCGCTCAGCAGCGTGATTCCTTCCCAGCCATGGGCCTGAATCCGCTCCCTGGCCTTGGCGAGCATCTGAGGGCACTGTTCAATGCCAACGATGGTCCCTTGTTCCCCAACCAGCGCCTTCAACGGCTCAAAACTCAGCCCGGTTCCACAACCCACGTCCAGCACGGATTCACCCTTACGAAGCTGCAGCCTCGAAATCGCTTCTTGCCGCAGCGGCTCAAACAGGGCCAACTCGCCGTCGTACACATTTGCACGCATGCTGTAGCGCTCCAGGGCCGCTTCCCGGTCTGGCAGCTGGCTCCGCGCAGAGGTCCTCGTCCGTTTGATCATGGCAACACATCCCGTTAAGGTCTCAGCATAGACCTGCATGTCCACCAAGGCAAGTCGGCCTGCATTCAGGCGCCGAAAGCCTGCAGACACAGCATCCGCGTGAAGGCCAAGAAATCCCTGTGGATTGGCCCTCATATCTGGAACTTTGATACAGAGGCGCAGTTCAGAATAACAACAGTGTGAAGCAGGCCTGATCTTTGCTCTATGCTGGTGAAGCCGTTGAGAGTGCTGGCAGTTTTCATTGATCTCGCACAGCGCTGGTGCGGGGCGAATGAGTAGGTCGGGAAGTGTGCCCAATGCCAGCATGAAGTCTTGTTGACTCTGAGGAGGTGACAGTATGGACGTGATGAGCAATTTCGCAGCCCGGTATGAACGCACACGGGAAGAGGTGATCTCGCTGCAGGAGTACCTGGACCTGTGCAAGCGTGATCCAGTGGCCTACGCCAGTGCCGCCGAGCGCATGCTCAAAGCCATCGGCGATCCGCAGATGGTCGACACCCGAAACGACCCACGGCTTTCGCGCATCTTCGCCAACAAGGTCATCAAGATCTACCCGGCGTTCAGGGAGTTCTATGGCATGGAGGACGCCATCGAACAGGTGGTCTCGTACTTCCGTCATGCTGCTCAAGGGCTTGAGGAGAAGAAG
>JAABRN010000009.1 GCA_011390855.1 Hydrogenophaga sp.
ATGGCCAGGGCCTGCGCGATTTTCTCCAGCAGTTCTTTGGCTTCGTAGGGTTTGGTGAGGTAGGTGTAGACGCCCCGCGCGGTGGCTTCAACCGCGTCAGGAATGGTGCCGTGCGCAGTGAGCAGGATCACGGGCAATGAGGGGTGGCGCGCACGGATCTCATCAAAAAGAGCAAGGCCGTCCTTGCCCGGCAGCCGCACATCGGAGAGCACCAGTTGGGGCCTCTCGATGTCGAGCTGGCTCAATGCCGATTCTGCCGACCCCACGGATGTGACCTGATAGCCCGCGGCTCCCAGGCGCATGGCCAGCAGGCGCAGCATGTCGGCATCGTCGTCAACCACCAGAATGCGGGCACGCGACTTGTTGGGTTGCGCCATGTGAGGCGCATAGGTGGCGATCATGGTCGGTTGCCGCTGCTGCCTGGCGATGGCGGGCGGGGAATCAGGCTGCGTTCGATCGCGCGCATGGCTTCCAGCCGCTCATTGAGCAGTTCGATGCGGCGCGAACTGTCGCGTATTTGTTGTGCTTGCCTGTCCACAGTGTCTTCCAGGCGGCGCTGGCTCATCAGCTTGGAAGCCAGCAGCCGCGCCAGTGGTTTGAGTGTGCCGCTTTCTGGTGCGGTGTGGTTGATCACTCTTTGCAGCAGGCCCAGTGCGCGTGCCGTGTCCGGTGGCTGGTTGGTGTAGGACAGCGCCAGTGCCAGCTGCATCTGCCGCACCGGGTGGTTGCCCGGGTCACCCAGGGACGCGATGTGGGTCACCAGTTCGGCTGGAGGGAAGCTGCGCAAGCGCTCGGCGTGTTCCAGCAGGGAGACCATATCGCCCAGGGCAAACAGCTGAGTGCCTGTGATCGCGGGCGTGGGGACCGGTGCAGGCTCGGCCGGAGCCGGGATGACCAAGGGAGACGCTGGCGTTTCGACGGGTGAGGGCGCTGTGGTGGCACTGGGCACCGGCGAAGCGGGTGGAGATGGTGAAGTCGGGACGGGGACCGGTGGGTTCGGGCTGGCGCAGGCCACCAGTCCCGCGACCAGCGCCAGCAAGACCAGCCGGGAAATCGTGCGCATCAGGAGGGTCGGCAACCGAAGGGCGGTCGGGGCCAAGGAAAAGTCATTGAGCATGGGGCAATTCGATGCGGAAATGGGCGCTGACGCTGTCTGGCAGCAGGAAGACCCGTCCACCGTGGGCCACAATGTACTCGTGCACGATGGACAATCCGATGCCCGTGCCTTTGACCGCATCGTCTGGCTGGCGTTCGCCGCGGAAAAAGGGTTCAAAAATGCGTTCACGATCGGCCTCGGCCACGCCAGGACCCTGATCCACGATGTCGATGCAGACCGATCCGGGCTCGTTCGACAGCGTGAGACGGATGTGACCGCCTCGGGGCGAATGGCGGATCGCATTGGACAGCAGGTTGCCCACCGCCGAGGCCATTTTTTCCCGATCAACCTGGAGCACCAGAGACGGGCCTTCAATACGCACCGTCAAGGCGCGGGATTGCCAGTGCAGGCGCTGACTGTCGACTTGCTCTTCCAGCATTTCGCGCAGGTCGGTTTTTTCGCGACGGAGTTGCCGGGCTTCAAACGCTGCTGCGTTGAAGCGCAGCAGGGCCTCGATCTGTCCCTGAAGCATCTGGGTGTTGTGCTGCAGGATGTTCACAACCTCGGACTGACTGGGATTGAGCGGCCCAGCCACGCCGTCGCCCAACACCGCCACGCCTTCGTGAAGCGAGGCCAGCGGTGTCTTGAGCTCATGAGAAATGTGGCGCAGAAAGCGTGCTTTGTCGGCGTCCAGCTCCATCAGGCGCAGCCGCAACCATTCCAGTTGCTGGCTCACGCGCCGCACATCTGACGGGCCTGCGATGTCGATCGGTACGTCCAGCCTGTTTTCACCCAGTCCCTTGATGGCCTTTTCCAAACGCTTGAAAGGGCGGGCCAGCCAGATGCCGAATCCCAGGGCCATCACGACCGCCACGCCGATGGAGCCCAGTACCTGTTGCGTGAGCTGCTGGCGGCTGTTGGCGAAGCGCGCCTGCAACGCTTCGTTGCGGTTGCCGATGATGTTCTGCACGGTTTGCGCAATTGCGCCGCTGTGTACGTCCAGGTCACGAAATGCCAGCGTCACGTCGCCTTCGCGGTCCAGGGCCGTCTCGGGTGTGCCGTCGAGCAAGGCGGCGATGCCGGCCAGCTGGTTGCGCCAGGCGTCGGCCTGGTTGGCGGGGAGTTCATTGCCCTCCAGGCTGGCGAGGATGTCGGCCGCATTGGCCGCCGTTTCCTCAAAACGCAGCCGCAGCTGGTTGTCACGAAGTACCAGCGACTGCCGTGCGGCGCGCTCCATGGTCAGGCTGCGCTCGCTCAGAGACTGAGCGGCCGTGGTCAGGGCAATGGCCTGCGCAGCGCTATCGCGGCTTTGGGCCATGAGGGTGTCGAGAGTGAACAGCGCACGCACCGCGGCTGCGCCCAACAGCGCGCCGATCAGCACGAACGCGACCAGCAGCAGCTGTGGGAAGGAGAAGCGCGGGGCTCTCACGAAACGGGAGGATCAGTGAGTCTCGAGCACCCGAACCTCGCCGCGAAGCGAATGGGGTCGTGCTTCGGTGATCAGCACGTCGATGAGCTGTCCCACCAGCCGGTCCGCATTCGGTCCGCCGACGAAGTTGACGATGCGGTTGCATTCAGTGCGGCCCATGAGTTCGGCCACGCCATCCTTGCCCGGGCGGCGTGACGGCCCTTCGACCAGGATGCGCTGCACCGTGCCTTCGCGGCTGGCGCTGATGCGCTTCACGTTCTCTTCAATGGTGGCCTGCAGGTGCTGAAGACGCTTGAGCTTGACGGCGTGGGGCGTGTCGTCGGGCAGGTTGGCGGCGGGTGTGCCCGGGCGGGGGCTGAAGATGAAGCTGAAGCTGGCGTCAAAACCCACGTCGGTGATGAGCTTCATCATCTTGTCGAAATCTTCGTCGGTCTCACCGGGGAAGCCGACAATGAAGTCGCTGCTCATGGAAAGATTGGGTCGGATGGCGCGCAGCTTGCGCACTGTGCTCTTGAATTCCATGGCGGTGTAGCCGCGTTTCATGGCCATGAGGATGCGGTCGCTGCCGTGCTGCACCGGCAGGTGCAGGTGGTTCACCAGCTTCGGGATCTTCGCGTAGGCCTCGATCAGGCGCGGGGTGAATTCGTTGGGGTGACTGGTGGTGTAGCGGATGCGCTCGATGCCCGGAATCTCGGCCACGTATTCCAGCAGCAGGGCAAAGTCGGCGATCTCGCCCGAGTCGCCCATGGGCCCCCGGTAGGCATTCACGTTCTGGCCCAGCAGGTTCACCTCCTTCACGCCCTGGTCGGCCAGGCCGGCGATTTCCACCAGCACGTCGTCGAATGGGCGGCTCACTTCTTCACCGCGGGTGTAGGGAACCACGCAGTAGCTGCAGTACTTGGAGCAGCCTTCCATGATGGACACGAAGGCCGATGCACCGTCCACCTTGGCAGGCGGCAGGTGGTCGAATTTTTCAATTTCAGGAAAGCTGATGTCGACTTGCGGCAACGACAGGCGGGCGCGCTGGTTCAGCAACTCAGGCAGGCGGTGCAGCGTTTGCGGACCGAACACCACATCCACATAAGGTGCGCGCTTGATGATCTCGGCGCCCTCCTGGCTGGCCACGCACCCACCCACGCCGATGAGCACGCCTTTTTCCTTCAGGTGCTTGATGCGTCCGAGGTCAGAAAACACCTTTTCCTGCGCCTTTTCCCGCACCGAGCAGGTGTTGAACAGGATCAGGTCGGCTTCTTCCACGTCCTGCGTGGGTTCATAACCCTGGGCGGCACCCAGCACATCGGCCATCTTGTCCGAGTCGTACTCGTTCATCTGGCAACCGAAGGTTTTGATAAAGACTTTTTTGCTCATGATGAAGCTCCGGAAATCGCGTCGGTGGCGAGGCCCGACGGGATTCAAACATTCAATGGACTGGGGCGGTGGGTCGGAAGGGCGCAAAGCACAGACTGCGCTGCAGACACAGTGCCAGGCGGGAACAGGGGATGTTCAGTTGGCCCGGGCGGGCGCGTCCGGATTGGCTGGCGTCTCCGAAGAGAAACGGAAGTTGCGCTCGGTGACCGCCCCCGCGCGCTTTTCGGCGGCTTCGGCGGGATTGAGCATCCAGACCTCGTGGACCAGACCGAGACTGTCGCGCACGTAATTGACCAGCACTTCCTTGCCCACCAAGGTGCCCGAGAGCACGAGTGTGTTGTTCTGGCTGCGAATGCGCGAACCGGGCGAGAGGCGGGCTGGTTCGCCGTTGAGTGTGATCTCTGGCGGCTGCACCACCACCATCTTGGCGCGAAGGGCACTGTCAGGAAAGTTGCGCACCGGTTGAGTTTGTGCGCCGGCCCACGGGGCAGCGCTCAGCACCAACGTGGCGACCAGCATGCGCATGCGGAATGCGGGGGTCAAAAAAGCAGCGAGGCAGCGGTTCATGGTGTGTGTCCAGAGGCTGTAAAGGGGGGTGTAGCACCGGCGGCGAACAACCGTGGATTGTCGCACGGAGGATGTCGCTGTGGGGCTCGTCAGATGGCGGACATTTGCGCAGAATGCGCCATCCCCCGCCGCACCCTGATCCACCCCATTTGCACGCCAACCCAAGGAACAGCATGGCCCGCTTGCCTCCCCTGCCGCCCGAGACCACGCCCGAACTCAAGGTGCATTTCGATTTTTTCCTGGGTACTCTGGGTTTCACGCCCAACAGTGTGCTCACCATGCAGCGAAAGCCCAAGCTGGCACAGGCGCTCGCGGTGATGAATGCCGCAGTGATGGACCCTGAAGGGGAGGTCGATCTGGGCTTTCGCAGGCTCATCGGCCATGTGGTCAGCAAGGTGGCGGGATGTCTGTACTGCCAGGCCCACACCATACTGGGAGCGAAGAATTTTGGCGTGTCTGAAGCCAAGCTGGCCGATGTCTGGCGTTATGCCGACAGTCCGCACTACAGCGAAGCCGAACGGCTGGCGATGGATTTCGCACTGGCTGCCGCCTCACAGCCCAATGCCGTGACCGACGAGCAGTTCGCCGAGTTGCGCCATCACTGGAGCGATGGGGCCATTGTGGAAATTCTGGGCGTGGTGGCGATGTTTGCCTTTCTCAACCGCTGGAACGACACCATGGCCACGCCGCTGGAGGCCGTGCCCGAGGCGGTTGCCACGCAGGCATTGGGCCCGCAGGGCTGGCAGCCAGGCAAGCACGCGGGTTGACGCGCTTCGCTCAAGAGGTGCTGGCTGGCTTTTGCATCAGGGCCACGTTGGGGCAGGGAATCTCGCAGCGCCAGCCGTGGTGCTGCGCCAGCCATTGCAGCGTGGCCTCGCGGTAGAACACCACATGGGTCGGGTCACGGCGGTAGTGCCAGCCGGCAAACAGGGTGTCGTCCGTCTGGAAATTCGTCATCAGCGCCAGCCAGCCTCCTGGCGCCAGCAGTGCGTCCAACCGGCGGAATTCGATTGCAGGTTGATGGAAGTGCTCGATCACTTCGGTGCAGGTGATGAAGCCGTAGGCGGATGACAGCACCGATCGGTCTGGATGAAAGAAGGGGTCATACAGCGCTACCGTGTGCCCGCCTTCACGCAGGAGGGCTGCCAGTGCCGGTCCCGGACCGCAGCCGAAGTCGAGGCCCAGGCTGGAAGGCGGCAAGCGCTGCAGCAAGGGATCGCTCAGCTTGCGCAGGAACTGGCGGTAATGCGCATCGTTTTCTGCGTTCTGGTGCAGCCGGTATTCGGCCAGTTCGGCGTCGGGGTCCGGGCGTTGCTCGGGATGCAGAAAAGTGGCCAGGCAAGTGGGGCAGCGCAAGTAAGCGCGATCGCCCACCGTCTGAAACCCCCGGCATTGCGGGCTTTCACACACCGGGCACTGCATCAACACTCTCCTGGTTGCGCGAATCCTGGGGCGACCCTATTTCCAGCGCAGGGGCTCGATGGGCACGCTGCCCTGTGCGCTGGAGAGCGTGAGCACACCCTCCTGCACGGTGGCCTGCAGCTGCATGCTCCGCTCGGCCATGGCGGCCAGCGCAGGCGCCACTTCGGTGGGCAGGCGCCACACCTGCAGCCTGTCGAGTCGGGTCAACTTGTTTTCGATACCGCGCCACCACACATCAGCCGCCGAGCCGAAGGCGTAGACGAACACCGCGTCTGCCTTGCTGCAGGCCTTCAAAAGGGGCTTGTCTTCGGGTTGACCCACTTCGATCCAGATGCGCTTGCGGCCGGTGAAGTCGGTGAGCGATACGTCCGGGTCTTCGGGGTCGGAAAGGCCTGCGCCAAAACCCAGCGTACCGTCACCACTGCAGGTGTCCTGCAATTCGTGCGCGTGGATGGCCAGCGCCACCAGCCGCACCATCATGCGTTCGTCGGTCTCGCTGGGGTGGCGAGCCAGGGTGAGCGCATGGTCGGCGTAGTAGCTGTGGTCTATGTCGGCAATGGCGACACTCGCCTTGAAGATGGTTGATTTGAGGGCCATGAATGCAAAAAAGCGGACCCGTCGCCGGAGTCCGCTTCTGAAATTTGGTGGCGATAGGTGGACTTGAACCACCGACATCAGCATTATGAATGCTGCGCTCTAACCAACTGAGCTATATCGCCGAAGACCAAAATTATAGCCAGAAATCAAACCACTTTCCGTAGGCCAAGCCATACAGCGCAGCGTGGGGGCAAAGACGGCCGCAGCGCAGGGCCGCCCCAAGCAAGGCCAGCCCCCTCGGGGGGGCAGCGACCCGCGCAGCGGCGGAGCGTGGGGGTTGGTCAATAGGGGCCGCAGCGCAGGGCCGCCCCAAGCAAGGCCAGCCCCCTCGGGGGGGCAGCGAC
>JAABRN010000010.1 GCA_011390855.1 Hydrogenophaga sp.
ATTGAGACAGCAAAAAGCGGCATTATGGCCATGCGAGATTTGAGGCTCTACGCCATCAATAAGGCAATGCGTCATTTCGTGCAAGATAATGTGAACAAGTCCTGTTCGTGACTTGTACAGCATCGATGAAGCGATTTTGATTCTGCCGTCGGGGTTTGAATCGGGTAGGCCGGCCGATTCCCCGCCCCAGCGTCCCAGAGGGCGAAACTCGATTGGGACTGATTGTGCCTTAATGGCCTCCAGTACTGGCGTCAGAAACGAGCTTAGCCATATGGGAAAATCGCCTTCCATAGGCCTAACTTGGTAAATCTTCAGCGCGGCTGGGGCGATCGTTGGAGTGGTCATGATTTCAAACTAGCACGGTTTTGAAAAGCATCAAAATCGGGGCAAAGGCGGGGAAGGATCAAGAGCGGGCGAGGAGATCGTTCTTCCTGGCCGCTCGCTTAGCGCGTCTGCGCGCGGACTCGGCGGCGTCAGCTGCGTCCACAACCCTGACGGCCTCGGGCTTTGTCCCAGGGGCGCCAGCAGCGACTTGAGCGCCCGCGGCAGCGGGCGGGGTGTCGTAAAGGAAGGGCTCGATATCACGCGCGGCAAGCTCCAGCGCTGCCGCGAGCTGTGCACGCGCCGGGTCGCCTGGACGCGCAGCGTCCAGGGTCTGCGAGGCCAGCCGCAATGCGGCAAAGGCCTCGCCGTACGTGGCGGGCGCTCGGCGCTGAGGCGACGGCGCTGGAGTGAGAAGAAAACTCAGATCGGCATCCATGGTCACCCACCTCGACCTGGGTGACGCTGCGGCGACAGCGCAACGCGCTCGGCCTCCGCTGCAGCCCGGCCTTGGTCATACGCGGGGCCATCACCGCCGTGATTGTCAAAACCAGAATCAGAAGGATTCTGGGAAGACTCATGAGTGCAATGGAAGACTGAACCCCGGAGCGGGGCGGGGAGAAATCCGTATTCATCAATGTGATTGGGAGGAAGTGATTGGTAGGTATTGCAATGGGTCATAGTCAAAGACCAGCCGTGATCTTTAATATCTTTTGAACTGGACTCCCATGCCGAAACGTGGCCCGCATGAACACATCTCAAGCACGCCTGACGCGTGGCGAAATCTGTCAGATCAGCTCGCAATTCTTGGACGGCTTCGAATTGTGTCGCCGTCGCATGGAGTGATTCCATGCGCGCAAGCATTTGGGTTAACGGTTTTGATAGCATTTAATACTCCTCTATTTGAGTTAACCACGTTCCCGTGGCGGGGTGGGTCGATTGGCCCGGGCCAGTTCAGCGTTACGCTGCTGCTGTATTCTTTGTGCCTGTATATAACCCTCCCGGTTATTTTTTTTGCGATTAGTTCCGAGAGCGGCTTCAATCTTGGGTAGCGTGAGATCAAGCGAAATGCTGGACCCTGCTAGGTACTCGTCAGATCCATTGGCTCGGAATAGAATTCCACGGACCTGTCCTGACTCGCGTCTGGATAGCTTCAATTCGATGCCCCGTCTCTCCAATTCTTTAATGAATTGATCAAAGTCGGTTGATCGAGAAAGACAGCTGGCAATATCTTCCGGCTTGATGAAACTTAAAGATTTCCCAAGACGTTTTGCACGGCGATTAGCCGACTCAGCTGCCGTCGAAGTTGGTGTAGGCTGTACGGTTTCTGGCCGTGCAATTGCGCGGCCTCCCAAGTGTCGATCTGCAACGACTGCAGCCGCTTCGCGGAAGCGCCAAAAATCGTGGGACATTGAGAGGAGTTTTCCGTCTGGCTTGGATCTGGACAGAATCACATGGCAGTGTTCGTTATCCGTGTCTCTGTGAATGTGCGCAGCGAATGAACAGCCGTGCGCACCAACTTCTTCCAGCACTTCTTTCACGACGATTTCCCACATCTGATGGGAAAGCTTCACATCGAGGGGAAGTGACAAGGAGAAGTGAATGAAAATATTCGCGGGATCTGATTGCGGGTGTCTTTCGGCCTCCAAAAGGAATTCCTCTCTGCGCTCCTTTGAAGTCAATGACAGCATGTTTGTGAAGCTGTGCATTGCCTTCTTTTGTCCGTATTCATCTCCGGCCAGAGACCCCTTATGCTTCTGATAGTGCAGAGCTTGGACAATGTTGTTCTTTTTAAATTTGCCTTGGCCTCGCGTTGCGCGACCTGGTCTAATTCGAGATTTGGAATTGACGCGGGCGGCTTTAGCCAGGCCAGCGGAGGCACGTTTGCCGCCGCTGGCGTTTTTAGAAAGCAGGCGACGGGCCAGTGCCTCGGCTTCTCGCTCGTGCCGGCTGGTCATTTGTTGGCCGCCGCCAGGGCGGCTTTGAGATCGGCCAGAGGGGCATGCCAGTCCAGGAGTGGCACGGACCGGTTGTCACAGTTCAGGCGTTTGGCCAGAGCGTTCAACCCGGCTGCGGCAGAGTGCAACTGGTCAGCTTCTGCCGGCGCAGGTGTGCCGGCCTTGACCTCAAGGCCGAGGGTCCGCACGCCTGCGGCCAAGGTCTCCAGCGCCCCGCCTGGCTCGGCCAGGCGGGCCAGTGGCTGGCCCAGAACTGCAGAGTGCCGGGCTAGCTGGCTGAGGTTGGATTGGGTGGCCACCAAGGCCGCCAGCAAGTCCTTGGCGGCTGGCGCCAGCGCGGCCGGTAGCGGAGGGGCGGGCGGCGGCAGCTCGCCGGCCTGGATGGCTTGCAAGAGGAGCGCGCGGGCAAGCACGGCCGGCCGCAGCCGGGCGGCAAACGCAGTGGCGCGAAGCGCCTCGGCGGAGTCCGCCGGCAGGCGGACTGAGATCCTGGTCAATTCGTGCAAGTCGGCTCCAGATGTGCATCCCAGCCACCGGCTGGGTGCGGGCCCAGGGCAACGCCCTGGCAGGTCGCCATGAGGTGCGCAGCACCTCGTGGCATAGCCTGCTGATTCCCAGCAGGATCGTTCTTCCCACCGTGAACGTCGACTCAGTAGCTTTTAAGTCATGAAAAGGGGAGGGGAGCGCTCGGGCCGCGCGGGCCTTTTTAACTCGCAGGGCTGCGCCCCGCACCCCGCCCCACGCTGCGCGCGGGACCCCCAGCAAAGAAGCTAGGACGCCTGCGCAGCCTGAGGCTTGGCCTCAAGTTCGCCTGACCAAATCCGGCGGACCAAACCTCTTATTTTCTGCGGATGAAGAAGGTGACCCGTCTTCAAACACCGCGCCCTGCGCGCCTCCTCAACGACTGCAACCGGTCCACCCGGGCCAGAGATCACATACCCCAACCACCCGTCCAGCGTTGGGAGTTCATCCCGCTCGCCTTGCCCACCACCACCCGATTCCTCTGGCGCGGTCATGCCTGGGGGCCTAAGACCACCTGCCACGGCGCGTTTTGCCAACCAAACCACGAACCCTTCGAGGTCTCGGATCCCACTGGCCCCGCGGATGATCGGTTGGATCAGATCCAACTGCACCTGCGCGGCACCGCCCGCTGCCTTGCAAAACCGGCTGATCGCGTCACCAGTCAAACCCACAGCCCGCGCGATTTCCTGCACCCGGTCTTGGTCTTCTTCTTTTCCTTTTTGATCTGCATCACCACCACCATCCCCCGCGCTCACACCCAGCTCCCGCGCGGGTGGTGGTTTCTTAAAAGTTGGTTTCTTTAAATCCTGGTTTAACCTGCCGTTCCCAACCACTCGGGCGAGTGGTCGTTTTTCACCACTCGCCCGAGTGGTCGTTTTCGACCACTCGCGTACGCGCGCGCCCGAGTGGTCGTCATGTTGATAACCTTGAAAGACCGTGAAGTTGAAAGCCAAGCACCAGACCGGGAAGCCGTCGTCATCAAGCTCTTTGCGCTGCACCATGAACCCGCACGCGGTCATCTCGCGCGCCAAGGTGCGCCACTGCCCGCGCGTCATCCCGTGCCTAGCCTGAATGTCCTCAACTCGAAATACCCAGCTCAACGACTGTCCCCAGGCCCATGCGGCCAAAGCACGCATGGGAAGTGAAAAACGGTCGTCAAGGAGGATCCTGTCCGGAACTGATGTGCAATGTTCACCATCGCTCAAGTGTCTCGTCCTGACAGACCATCGCCCGTGAACTTCACTACCGTTTCTCTGGAAGTCGATCGTCTTCATGTGCGTCTTTACACATGGCCTTGACCCGGCTAGAATTTCCGCACTTCTCCCCAGAAGAGCGCAAGCTAACCAAACCCGGCCCTGCCGGGTTTTTCATTGATGGGCTTGGTGGGCTGCCTGTCTCGCGATCTGCTCGGCCTTGGTCGGTCGACCTGGGCCTGGTCTGCTCCCAATGACAGATTCCATTGCTGCGGCGGTTCCATCGCCTCCGCCATCGATCCACGCGCGGATCCTCCCAAGATTCCAGACTAAGTGGCGCCCACCGAGTGCTGACGGCTCGGGCATGCGTATCCTTGATCTCTGATCCGGCTTCCTCAGCGAGCTGCTAGCAAGCCCTGTGATCGCCGCTATTTCCTCAACGCCAACGAGCGCCCCGTCCGGAAGCCTCCCCACCGACTGAGCCAACGCGAGATCGCGGACAGCGTGCCTTCTCTGGCGCCCAGATTTGCTTAGTTCTGCTTTATGCATCATGATTTCCAGTTGTGAAACAAGATGCAGACATGATTCAGGACCAACAACGCTCCGGCTACTCAGTAAAAACGAAGTCAAATGCGTGGCGTGCCCGCAGTCTTTTAGAAAAGCCTTGGCTGTTCTTTGCCTGGCTCAATCGTGCGTTGGAACCCGGCGATGCTGATTGTGAGACCCCTGGCGGGAAGAATCGGACCGCATCCCTCGGAAACGAGACGGTAAAAGCCCTTCTTAGTGAAGCGCAAGCCGGCGGCATGCGCCAGCTGGACTTCGAGCGCCAGGCCGGCCTGCTGCGGCCCAATGAAGCATCGGACGCAGGGACGATGCGCGGCCGACTCTGGCATCACTACATGAAGCCCGACGCCAATGCCAGGATGGGCGCTGTCACGATGGGTGAGTACCTCTCCAGCTTCTACAAGAACGGCTGGATCTCGTCCGAGACAGCCCGACGCTACACCGAGCGGTGCATCTCGGTACTCATACGGTCAAAGACCGCCGGATCTCGACTCGCTGGCGCAGAGCTCTTCGCTAGACACTTCCTGCAGAAGCGCTACAAACTCGATAGCAGGGCGATCGGCTGGATCATCCGAGACGCCAAGTCGAAAAGTGCCGACGAGAACGAGTATCTCGAGTGGCTCGAAGAGTTGCCATGCAGGATACTGGGCGTGGAGAGTTTTGGCACATTTTTGTCACACTCAGCCGGGAAAAGTGATGAGTTGTCATGATGCATGATGCGCCGTCGTGCTTTGATTTTGTTATGATTATTGGTGAGGTGTGATGAGTGTCAGAGGGCCATGTTGGCTTTCACACGGCAGGGGTCGCAGGTTCGAACCCTGCACCGCCCACCAGATAAGTGAAAAAAATCAAGGACTTAGCAGTTATGCCAAGTCCTTTTTTTTGTTCGTACGGAAAAAATACGTGAATCTGCACTGGCGTTGGCCCGCTCGGCTTTCCCGGATGCCATCAAACTGTTCTTTTCAGGTCCTGCGTCTATCCACACAAAAAATGGGTGCAGCCGTGATCGGCTACACCCATTATGAGTGTGTGTGGGTCACATGTGACGTCACATGTCGATGAAGCTGCGCAGTTTGTCTGAGCGGCTGGGGTGCTTGAGCTTGCGCACCGCCTTGCTTTCAATTTGGCGGATGCGCTCGCGCGTCACGTCAAACTGCTTGCCCACTTCTTCCAGTGTGTGGTCGGTGCTCATCTCGATGCCAAACCGCATGCGCAACACCTTGGCTTCGCGCGGCGTCAGGCTGTCCAGAATCTCTTTGACCACTTCGCGCAAACCGGCCTGCATGGCGGCCTCAATAGGCGCGGTGTTGGCTTGGTCCTCGATGAAGTCCCCTAGGTGCGAATCGTCGTCGTCGCCGATGGGGGTTTCCATCGAGATCGGCTCCTTCGCAATCTTCATGATCTTGCGGATCTTGTCCTCGGGCATCTCCATCTTCTCGGCCAGGATGGAGGCGTCGGGCTCGAAGCCGTGTTCCTGCAAATGCTGGCGGCTGATGCGGTTCATCTTGTTGATGGTCTCGATCATGTGCACTGGAATGCGGATGGTGCGCGCTTGGTCGGCAATTGATCGTGTGATGGCCTGGCGGATCCACCAGGTGGCGTAGGTCGAGAACTTGTAGCCGCGGCGGTATTCGAACTTGTCCACCGCCTTCATCAGGCCGATGTTGCCTTCCTGGATCAGGTCGAGGAACTGCAGGCCGCGGTTGGTGTACTTCTTCGCAATGGAGATCACCAGGCGCAGGTTGGCCTCGATCATTTCTTTCTTGGCGTCGCGCGAGGTGGATTCACCCTGGTTCATCCGCTTGTGAATGTCTTTCAAGTGCGCCAGTGGCACGACCACGCCGGACTGGATGGCTATCAGGCCTGCTTGCAACTCCTGCACGGGCGGGATATTGCGCTGCATGACCACACTCCAGGGTTTGCCAGCCGCAGCCTGCTTTTCCACCCATTTCAAGTTGAGCAAGTTGGCCGGGAAATCGGCGATGAACTTTTCTTGGGGCATGCCGCATTTGTCCACAATGATCCGGCGCAGCTCGCGTTCTTTCTTGCGCACTTCATCGACTTGGTTGCGCATGGTGCTGCACAACTTTTCAATCGCTTTGGCGGTGAACCGGATCGACATCAGTGTTTCGGTGATGGCTGCCTGCGTCTTCATGTAGCTGGGCGCGCCGTAACCTTCTTTGTCGTAAGTTTTGTGCAGCTTTTCAAACAGCGCGCGCATGGTGTCGAAACGGGTTAGTGCCTCGCGCTTGA
>JAABRN010000011.1 GCA_011390855.1 Hydrogenophaga sp.
CGGCGCTGTGCTTCCGTTTGTGTTCCGCAAATACCTGGACTACAGCGTCTTCGATTCGCTGCGACATCTGCACCGCCAGATTCGCGAGCATGCGTCAAGGCGAGCCGCCGGACATCCCGGGCGGTCCAACGATGTGAAGCTCTCGCGCGGCGGCATCCGGGAAATCGAATTCACCGTGCAGTTGCTGCAGGTGGTGCGCGGCGGCCAGTTTCCCGAACTGCGCACCCGCCCCACACAGGACGCGCTGAAGCGTTTGTGTCGAGCCAACCTGATGCCACAGGCCACGGCCGATGCGCTGTCGCAGGCCTATGACTTCCTGCGACGCGTGGAACACCGCATCCAGTACCTGGACGACCAGCAAACCCACGTGCTCCCCACGCGCGATGAAGACCTGAACTGGCTGGCCGCGACGATGGGCTGTGCCAACTTGTGCGAGTTCCTTCATGCGCTGGATGCCCATCGCGAGGTGGTGGCCCAGGAATTCGACACGCTGCTGGGCGGTCCGGCCAAAGGCCAATGCAACGGCAAAAGCTGCGGCAGTGGCGCGCGCAACGGGGTGGAGAGCTTGCAGGGCGTGCTGACCAGGCTGCCAGAGCGTTTCGCCGAACGGATTGGGCAGTGGAGTGAAGACCCCCGGGTACTGGGCATGCGGGAAGACGCCCGCCTGCGACTGGCCCGGTTGGTGGAGCGCACCGGTGCCTGGCTCGACGAAGGCCGCGTCAGCGAACTGGCGGCCATGCGCCTGGCGGACTGGATCGAACACCTGCTGCGGCGGGAAAGCTACCTCGCTCTGCTGCAGGAACGTCCCTCGGTACACGAACGCCTGTTGCGCATCCTTGGTGCAGCCAAGTGGCCGGCCCGCTACCTGCTCAGGCACCCTGGCGTGATCGACGAACTGGCCAGCCAGCAACTGCTGGCCGAGCGCTTTGACGCGGCCCAGTTTGAAGGCGAGCTCGAGGCCCGCCGCGCAGCCTTGCAGTCCACCGGCGAAGACGATGAAGAAGCCTTGCTCGACCTGCTGCGCCGTGCGCACCATGCCGAGGTGTTTCGAACGCTGGCACGAGACATCGAAAAAGCCCTCACGGTTGAACAGGTCGCCGACGACCTCTCGGCCATGGCCGATTCGGTGCTGCGCGTGACCGCACGCTGGTGCTGGTCGCGCCTGAAGAACCGCCACCGCGAATCGCCTTGCTTTGCCATCATTGGTTACGGCAAGCTGGGGGGCAAGGAACTGGGCTACGGCAGCGACCTCGACATCGTGTTTGTCTACGAAGACGATGACGAGAATGCCTCGGAGATTTACGCTGGTTTCGTGCGCAAGATGATCAACTGGCTCACGGTCAAGACCGGGGAGGGCGATCTGTTTGAAATCGACACCGCCTTGCGGCCCAACGGCAACTCCGGCCTGCTGGTCACCAGCTTCACCGCCTACGCCAACTACCAGCAACGCCGCGGCAGCAACACCGCCTGGACCTGGGAACACCAGGCAATGACACGCGCGCGGGTGGTCATGAGCGACGACGCCAACGGGCCCGGTGTTGCAGTGACCGGCCCATCGCTTCGGGAGCGCTTCGACGCCGTGCGGGAGTCGGTGATCACGGCAGAGCGTGACGCGCATTCCCTGGCAGCCGAGATCATCGCCATGCGGGAGAAGGTGCGCGCGGCACACCCGGTGCGTGGCACCCGGTTTGATGTCAAGCACAGCCCCGGCGGCATGGTAGACGTTGAATTCGTGGTGCAGTTCCTGGTGCTTTCCCAGTCGAACATGCATACCGAACTGCGTGCCAACACCGGCAACATCAACCTGCTGGAACGCGCCGAACGTGCTGGTCTGCTGGCGCCAGGCATGGGCGCGGCGGCCGCTCAGGCTTACAGGCAGTTGAGACAGATCCAGCACCAGGCGCGACTGGACGAAGCCTCGACTCAGGTAGATGAAAGTGCCGTGGCCGATGCGGCACCAGCGGTACGCGCACTCTGGGAACATGTGCTGGGGCATGCGGTGACCCATCCCGGGGGGCAGCCCCCGAGCCCATGAGCGCCGCCCGGCCGTTCCGAAGGCGCTCGGCCCCGCAGTGCGCAGCACGGAGGGCCATCCAGTGAGGGCATCGCGCAGCTGGCTGCTGGTGTGCGCCGCGCATGGCGTGGCCAGCATGCTGCTGTGGTGGGCGGGCGCGGACATGGTCGATGTCATGACCTGGCACGCCGACGGCTGGCTGCAGCAACCCTGGACCTTGTGGACCAGTGCGTGGGTGCACATGAACACGCCCCACCTGATTGGCAACCAGGTGGGGCTCGGCGCGTTGACGGCTTTTGCCTGGCTGATTCGCCCGAACGGGCGCTGCACGCTCGCGTGGTTGCTGGTCTGGCCCCTGACCCAGGCTTCCATGGTGTGGTGGCCTCAGATCGGCTACGCGGTCGGGCTGTCCGGTCTGTTGCACGCGGGCGCGATGGTGTTGGCCGTGCAGCTCGTGCTCAAACGCATAGCAGTTCGCAAAGGCACGCGATGGGGCGGGCTGCTCATGCTGGGCCTGCTGGTGAAACTGGCGCTGGAGCGCGGCTGGTCTTATCCCGTGGTCTGGGACCCGGGCAACGACATTTCTGTGGTGCAGGCCGCGCACCTCAGTGGCGCGGCCTGGGGTCTGTTGATGGGTTGGCTGATCGGAGGTCGGCCTTGGCCGCTTCGATCAGGTCCTTCACCCGCCCCGGGCTGAGCTCAGTTTGAGGCTCAGGCCGCTGTGGGTGACCCTGTGGAAGGGGCCAGCGACTTGCGGAAGCGGTTGAGTTCCTGCACCGACTTGAAGCTTTGGTCCATCAGCAGACTCATGTTGTGCAGGATGCGATCAACCACCTTGGTTTCCCAGGCAGCATCAAAGTCGATCTGCTTGTCCAGCCAGTGCTCCAGCCATTCGGGGTTGGGCAAACGGCTCTGGATGGTGTCGTTGGGAAACAACCCCTTGTTCACATGCAGGTTGGTCGGGTGCAGTGCCTGCGCGGTACGTCGGGCGCTGGCCATGAGCACGCCCACTTTGGAAAACGCGGTCCGGGCCTCGTCGCCGAACTTGCCGATGGCCCGCTTCATGTAGCGCAGGTAGGCGCCACCGTGGCGGGCTTCGTCCTGGCTGAGCGTGGCGTAGATCTTTTTGATGACCGGTTCGGAATGCCATTCGCTGGCCCGCCGGTACCAGTGGTTCAGCCGGATCTCGCCGCAGAAATGCAGCATCAAGGTCTCAAGCGGTGGGGCTGGATCGAACTCGAAACGGATGTCGTGCAACTCTTTTTCCGTGGGCACGAGCTCGGGTCGGAAGCGCCGCAGGTACTCCATGAGCACCAGCGAGTGCTTCTGCTCTTCAAAGAACCAGATCGACATGAAGGCCGAGAAGTCCGAGTCGTCACGGTTGTCTCGCAGGAACATCTCGGTGGCCGGCAACGCAGCCCACTCGGTGATCGCGTTCATCTTGATGGTCTGGGCCTGCTCGTCACTGAGCTGGGAAGCCTCGAACTGGTCCCAAGGAATGTCTTTATCCATGTCCCAGCGGACGGATTCGAGTTGTCTGAAAAGTTCTGGGTAGAGCATGTCGGTCTTTCGTTTCAGCGGAAACCAATTGGTCATTTTAGGCGGTAGCGGTCCAGCAAACACGCAAGGCATCAGAATGGGCATGGCCATGCACGCAAGCGTCCGGTTTGTTCACCCGGCAGATCAATCCGGTTGGCCTCGTCGCGGCGTGGTATGAACCCGCGCGGATGCGCGTCTGCAACGACTTGTCAGCGTTGCCTGGTTGGCTCAAGCCTTTGCACGCCAGCGGGCGACGGCCAGCGGAATGTCTTCCAGTTTCTCCATGTGCCAGTATGCAGGCACGCCACTCTGCGATTCGCCTTGCCTCGGTCGGTACAGCGCCGGACATCGGCCGCCCGCCCAGACTTCGACCTGGGCCGGCAGGCGTTCCCGCAGCTGGGAGAGTGCGGCGCGCACGTCCCGCGGGTTCTGTATTGCAGTGAAGCCCAACGCCACGATGTCGGCCCGGCTGGTTTGTGACGCGAGCACGATGTCAGGCAGTGGCGTCTGCGTGCCCAGCGGCACGGTCTGGCAGCCTTCGAGCGCCATGAAACACTCGGCCATGAGCAGGCCCAGGCTGTGAGGCTCTCCTGGCAAGGTGGTCAACAACACCCGGGGGGCTGCGCCCGTTCGCCCTCCACTGATCTGTCCCATGGCATGTCGCAACACGCCCTGAAGAATCTCCGTGTACAGGTGTTCTTCATAGATCGCCAATTGACCGTCAAGCCAAGACTGGCCGACATGCACATTCATCGGCACCACGCATTCGGTGATGAGGCGAGCCAGACCCCGCTCGAGCAGCGTCTGGGTCATCGCCAGGCGCAGGGCCTGGGCGTCCTGCGAGCGGAGCATCTGCATCCAGTCGTCCAGCTCTGGCACAGGCACCTCTGCGTGTGCCGGCAGCATCTTGCCGGTCGTCGATTGATCGGCACCGGTTTTGCGAATCCCCTTTCCCGTGCGCTGCGTATCCAGTTCGTCGAGGGCGTCCACCGACAGCTTGACCACCTGCCCCGGGCGGTGACCCGCATCCAGCAGTCGACGGATTTTTCGCAGGCGATGCAGCTGGACGTCGTCGTACTGGCGCTCTCCCAGCGGGTCGCGAGAGGGCGTGGGGAAACCATAGCGGCGTTCCCAGACACGCAAGGTGTCCTTGGACAGCCCGGTGTCTCGCTCCACGTCGGCGATGGTGTGAAGCGGAGCCTGAGCCGGGCTTGAACTTGTCATGGACAAACGATTCAATAGAAGTTCCCCATTATGGAGTTGCTGCGATGAAATCCCGATTTGTCCATAGCAAGACCCAGCGCTTCGCGCGGTCACGACTGGTGCGCTCGGCCGCTCTGGTGGCCCTTTTGACCACAGTGGCATGGACCAGCGCCCTCGCGCAGCCTGGCAAAACCACCCCACCAACAGCCAAGGCGGGCGCGGCCTTCCCGGTGACCTGCCCTCCGCTGCTACGGCACCAGTTCGACCGATTGCAGGATGAAAAGCTCCAATCGCTTTGCCAGTACGCGGGGCAGGTGATTCTGGTGGTGAACACGGCAAGCCTGTGTGGCTTCACCGGTCAGTACAAAGGCCTTGAGGACTTGTTCGCCCGCTACCGTGATCGCGGCTTCGTGGTGCTCGGCTTTCCATCCGGGGATTTTGGCCGGCAGGAGCTGGGCGACAACCGGGCCATTGCCGATTTTTGCGAGAACACCTTTGGCGTGAAATTCCCGATGTTCAGCAAGTCGCGCGTCAGTGGCCCCAACGCGAACCCATTGTTTTCGCAACTTGCTGAGCGCAGTGGACAAGCGCCGCAATGGAATTTCCACAAATACCTGATCGGACGTGACGGCCAGACCGTGCTCAGCTTTTCCAGCGCTGTCGACCCCCAATCCCCTATGATCGTTAGGGGTATAGATCAATTTCTCTCGACCAAATAGTGACTCCTCAGTCACAATAAAACCAATTAGTATGAATTTTGGACAAATCGTCATGAACGCCACTGCCAACCTGCATTTCCACAGCTCGATACAAGTCGACCGGCCGTCAAGCCAGTGGAACTTATGGGCTGGCACAGGCCTCTCATCTCCCACGATGGCGACGGCAGCAGGAGCGTCACCATCCCCAGTTTCAGTACTGCGAAGCCTTCCGGGCTCTGTCCCGGTTGCAATCCCGAGGCGCATCTCCTCCTCCTCCCTCCCTCCCTTGTTCGTCTCGGGGCGCTTCGCAGTCTTTTCTTCTTCCGCTGGCCTGACACCCTCAGCCCCAGCGAGGGCCTGAGCGATGTACGCCGACCCTCACATCCGAGCCATAGGCGATGGCTTTCAACCGCCATCAGGCCGCACCCCCCGGGTGGCGATCATCGGCTCCGGTATCGCAGGCCTGGGCGCCGCGCACACACTGAACGGCCTGGCCGACGTCACGCTGTTTGAAGCCGGTGATTATTTTGGCGGCCACACCCACACGGTGGACATGACTCTGCCGGACGGGCAAGGCCGTGCAGTGACTTTCGGCGTGGACACCGGGTTTCTGGTGCTCAACGAGCGCACCTACCCCAACTTGCTGGCCTTGCTGGCGCAGCTGGATGTGCCGGTGGCCAAATCCGACATGTCTTTCTCCGTGAAAGCCCCCGGCAGCGCGCCGGACGGCTCCACCCTGGAATGGAGTGGATCTGACCTCTCTGGCGTGTTTGCCCAGCGCCGCAACCTGGTCAACCCCCGCTTCTGGCGCATGCTGTCCGACATCGTTCGCTTCAATCGCATCACCACGAAACTGGCCGAAAGAGGCGAAGATCTGGCGCCAGACAGCCCGCTGATGCAACCACTGGGCGACTTCCTGCGCGAGCAGAAGTTTTCCAACGAATTCCGCGACTGGTATTTTCTGCCCATGATGGGTTGCATCTGGAGCTGTCCGACCGACCAGATGCTGGCCTTCCCAGTGGCCACCATGGTGCGCTTCTGTCACAACCACGGCCTGATCCAGATCACCAACCGGCCGCAGTGGTACACCGTGGCTGGAGGCGCACGCCAGTACGTGGACAAGATCGTGGCGCGCATCCCGGACAGGCGTCTGAACACGCCCGTGTTGCAGGTGGTGCGCGACACCCAGGGCGTGCGCGTGATCACCGAAGGTGCGATTGAACGCTTCGATGCGGTCGTGTTCGCCTGCCACAGCGACCAGGCGCTGGCACTGCTGGGCGGCGAAGCGTCAGCCGACGAGCGTGAAGTGCTGGGTGCCATTCACTACCAGCCCAACCGCGCGGTGCT
>JAABRN010000026.1 GCA_011390855.1 Hydrogenophaga sp.
GGCCGAGCCCATGGCACGGCCTGCGAGTTCGTGTGCCTTCCCCAGCAACAGGCCGTGCCACTGCCGGACAACGTGAGCGACGAGGTAGGCGCCTGTCTGGGCATTCCGGCACTCACCGCCATGCACGCGGTGTCCATGGACGGTGGTGTGACGGGCAAGACCGTGCTTGTTGCTGGTGGCGCGGGCGCCGTGGGGCATTACGCCGTCCAGATGGCTGGTCTCATGGGTGCGGCGCGGGTCATCACCACGGTGAGTTCCGCTCAGAAAGCCCAACTGGCCCGGGCCGCCGGTGCGGATGACGTGGTGAATTACAAGACGGAGCCGTTGGTGGAGCGTGTCGCAGAAATCACCCACGGCCAGGGCGTGGACCGCATCATTGAGCTCGACTTTGCTGCCAACGCCGCTGCCAATCTGGACATGCTCAAGGCCAATAGCGAGTGCGTGGTTTACGGCAGCGGCCCCAACCCCATCCAGCTACCGTTCTACCCGCTCATAGGCAAGAACCTGCAACTCAAGTTCTTCATCGTCTACCACCTCACCCCCACCGACCGTTCCCGCGCCGAAGCCACGCTCACGCGCTTGCTGCGTCGGGACATGTTGCAACACAACATCGCGGAACGATTGGCTTTTTCAGATGCTGCTGTGGCGCATGAAAAGGTGGAAAGCGGTCAGACCATGGGGAATGTGGTGCTGCGCGTTGGCCCCGGGCAGTGATGCGCCGGCCATTCCCTGAAACATGCGTGGCCAGAGCCCTTGACCCCGGAGGCGAGCCAGCTTTGCGCGGCATCAGAAATGCCCGGCGGGGAGACGGATAGCCATGTGCCCATTTTTGGGCAGCAAGATGGCTTGAGAATGCGAGTGGTTTGGCCTGCCCGGAGGGACTCGAACCCCCGACCTGCTGCTTAGAAGGCAGCTGCTCTATCCAGTTGAGCTACGGGCAGACAGGGTGATTTGATACAAAAAAGGCCCACACTGTGGGCCTTTTTGTTTTTATGAATGGTCGGAGCGGCGGGATTCGAACTCGCGACCCTCTGCTCCCAAAGCAGATGCGCTACCAGGCTGCGCTACGCTCCGACTAAGCTTCGAATTGTACCCTGTGAATCGACCGGTTCTGGGCCAGCCTGCATTTGCTCAGCGTTTTTTGTACTGTGCTTGTCCGAACAAGGCGTCGCGGGCCTTGTCATCGGTCAGCGGTTTGCGTGCTTCGGCCAGCACAGCCACGCCACGTTGCACCGCCGGGCGAGCGTTGACGCGATCGAACCAGTCCTTCAAGTACGGGTAGTCCGCCCAGTCGATGCCCTGGTTCTGCCAGCTTCTGAGCCACGGGAAGATGGCAATGTCAGCCACTGAATACTGCTTGCCCGCAATAAAGGGGTGTTTGGACACCTGCGTGTTCATCACGCCATACAGGCGTTTGGCTTCGTTGGTGTAGCGGTTGTAAGCGTATTCAATCTTCTCTGGCGCGTATATGCGGAAGTGGTGTGCCTGCCCGAGCATCGGGCCCACGCCACCCATCTGGAACATCAGCCACTGCAGCACCTCAAACTTCTGTCGGTCGGACTTTGGCAGAAACTTACCGGCCTTTGACGCCAGGTACAGAAGGATCGCGCCCGATTCGAACAGACTGATCGGTTTTCCATCGGGTCCGTGGGGATCCACAAGGGCAGGGATCTTGTTGTTCGGGCTGATCTTCAGGAAATCGGGTTGAAACTGATCGCCCTGGCCGATGTTGACGGCGTGGACTTGCCAGTCGCGCCCCAGGCGCCAGCCGCATTCTTCCAGCATGATGTGCACTTTGTGCCCATTGGGCGTGGGCCAGGAATAGACGTCAATCATGTCGGTAGTGGTTCAAGTGGTTGGGAATGAACATAATGACCGGACTCTACGAGATTTCACCGTCACATGTTTGAACGTCTGAAGAACGCCTTGTCCGCCCGGCGGGCCTCCATCCCTGACAACGAGGAGTTGCACCAATGGGCCATGGAAAGAATGCTGGCCCACCTCCCGCGCAAGCACGGCGGTTATGCCATGGCCGGTCAGTGGATGGATCGTCAGTTCCGGGCTGAATGTGCTCCATCGGCACGCAGCTACATTGAAGGTTTCGAGTTCAAGGCCAAAGCCGAGCTGGGGCTCACGCACGAAGTACACCTGATCTTGATGAACCGGCCGCTCAAGCGAACGTTTGAAGCGCAGGCGAACAGCCTGTACGAGAACGTCACCGATGGTTTGCAGACCAGTGCGAAGCAATTGCCGGAAGAGGTGCGGTGGTTGTCCATGTACCGCGACGCCGGCTGGCCGGGGCCGGACGACAGCTTCTGGGCGCGCTACGCCGTGCTCACCGATGCCCCGGAAATCGCACGCCACTGCCTGGATGAGCAGACCATTGAACTGCTCATGCACTGGCCAGAAGAGGTGAACGAGCGCACGCCCATGTTGTTCATGCTGATGCGGGGCAATACCTATCTGCGAATGCAGATCGACCACCCGGCCGACAGCGAATCAGCGCTTCACGCGCTGGATGTTTTTGAACACTTCAGTGCCCGGGCCATCAAGAAGCTCGAGCGCTGAAGTGTTTGAACAGCGTGTTCAGCAGCCCCGGGTGATGGGCATGTCCACTTCGGTTTTCACCACCATGTGCCGCGCGAGTTCAAGCTTGGCAATGGATTGGCGGTGCACTTCGTCCGGACCATCGGCCAGGCGCAGGGTACGCTGGTTGGCGTAGGCATAGGCCAGCGGAAAATCGTCACTCACGCCGCCGCCGCCGTGGGCCTGAATCGCCATGTCGATCACGTCGCAAGCCATGTTGGGCGCCACCACCTTGATCATCGCGATCTCTGCCTTGGCCACTTTGTTGCCCACGGTGTCCATCATGTAGGCGGCCTTGAGCGTGAGCAGACGTGCCATCTCGATGCGGCAACGTGCATCGGCAATGCGCTCATGCCAGACCGACTGGGCAGACACCGGCTTGCCAAATGCCACACGGCTGTTGAGCCGCTGGCACATGAGTTCCAGTGCGCGTTCTGCCGAGCCGATGGAGCGCATGCAATGGTGAATGCGACCAGGGCCAAGGCGGCCTTGCGCGATCTCGAAACCTCGGCCCTCGCCAAGCAGCAGGTTGCCCACTGGCACCCGAACATCCTTCAAGATCACTTCCATGTGGCCGTGGGGTGCGTCGTCGTAGCCGAACACCGACAGCGGGCGCACGATGGTGATGCCCTTGCTGTTGGCCGGCACGATGATCATGGATTGCTGCGAATGCCGGGGAGCATCCGGATTGCTCTTGCCCATCACGATGTACACCGCGCAGCGGGGATCGCCTGCACCAGACGACCACCATTTGCGGCCATTGATCACGTATTCGTCGCCATCGCGTTCGATGCGGCACTGGATGTTGGTTGCATCGCTGGAGGCCACCTCAGGCTCCGTCATCAGGAAGGCCGAACGGATCTCTCCGCGCAACAGCGGCTCCAACCACTGGTCTTTCAGCTCTTCGCTGGCATAGCGCTCGAAGGTCTCCATGTTGCCGGTGTCTGGCGCGGAGCAGTTGAACACCTCGGCCGCGAACGGAACGCGACCCATGATTTCGCACATGGGCGCGTATTCCAGGTTGGACAAACCCTGGGGCGCACGCACGCTGCGCGGCAGGAACAGATTCCACAGGCCGGCGGCGAGCGCCTTGGGCTTGAGTTCTTCGATCAGGGTGGTGGGAACCCAGGCATTGCCCTTGGCGCGGTTGGCGGCAATCTCAGCGAAAAACCGGGCCTCGTTGGGATAGATATGCTCGTTCATGAACGCGAGCAGGCGTTCTCGCATGTCCTTGACTTTGTCGGTGTAATCGAAGTTCATCGGGTCTCCTGTGGGTGTGTATGAGGGGGACGATTGGCAATCAGGCGGCGCTTGCAAAGCGCCAGGCCAGTTCGGCCATGGGACGCGCGCCCGCAGCCGAACTGACGGCCTGCGGGCTCGAAGCGGTGCCGGCTTCGACCCGCTTGGCTATGCCTTGCAGAATCGCCGCGAGGCGGAACATGTTGTAGGCCAGATAGAAATTCCAGTCGGCCTTTAGCTGGTCGGGTGTGGCAAACCCGGTGCGCTCGCAGTAGCGGGCGATGTAGGCGTCTTCCCTTGGAATGCCCAGGGCGTCCACATCGAGTCCGCCAATGCCACGGAACGAGCCGGGTGGAATGTGCCAGGACATGCAGTGGTAGCTGAAGTCGGCCAGCGGGTGTCCCAGCGTGGACAGCTCCCAGTCGAGCACGGCCAGCACACGTGGCTCTGTCTCGTGAAACATCAGGTTGTCGAGCCGGTAGTCGCCATGCACGATCGACACCATGCTTTCGTCGCGCGCCATCGCAGGAATGTTCTGCGGCAGCCATTCCATGAGCCGGTCCATCTCGGGGATGGCCTGGGTGATCGACGCCACGTATTGCTTGCTCCAGCGCCCGATCTGACGTTCGAAGTAATTGCCTGGTTTGCCATAGCCGTCAAGCCCCACTGCTGACGGTTTCACCGAGTGCAGAGCGGCCATCACCCGGTTCATTTCGTCGTAGATGGCGCCACGCTGGTCGCGTGCCAGTTCGGGTAGCGACTGATCCCACATCACCCGACCGTCCACGCATTCCATCACGTAGAAAGCGCGACCGATGATCGCTTCGTCCTCACAGAGCACGTGCATTTTGGCCACGGGCACACCGGTGTCTTGCAAAGCGCTCATGACCCGGAACTCGCGTTCGATGGCGTGTGCCGAAGGCAACAGCTTGGCAACCGGCCCAGGCTTGGCGCGCATCACGTAGGCGCGCTCGGGGGTGATGAGTTTGTAGGTTGGGTTGGACTGCCCGCCCTTGAACATTTCCACCTGCATCGGGCCGGCAAAGCCTGGCAGGTGGACATTCAGCCAGTCTTGCAGCGCGGCTTCGTTGAAAGCGTGCTGGTCTGAAACGGGCCGGGTGCCGACGAAGTTTTTGTTGATGCTCATGCTCGATGCCCAGTGGTGGCTGTCAGGTCGGTTGCGCCTGGCTGGGCACGAGTGCCATGGGGCACGTCGCCCCGCGCATCACCGGTCAGGATTCGGCTTCGGCAATGCGCATGAGCATTTCCCGGTTGCGAACCACCAGCCCGCCTTGTTCGATGCGGATCGCGTCTTCGCGCTCCATCGACTTGAGTTCCTGGTTCACGCGTTGCCTGGACGCGCCGAGCAACTGGGCCAGCTCTTCCTGCGCCAATTGCAGCCCGATGCGCGTCTCGTTGCCATCGTTCAGGCAGGGCACGCCGTAGCTGCGCACCAGGTGCAGCAGTTGCTTGGCCAGCCGTGCGCGCAAGGGCAGGGTGTTCAGGTCTTCCACCAGCCCGAACAGCGTGCGGATGCGCCGAGCCTGCAGGCGCATCAACGCTTCGTACAGCTCCACGTGCGTGTTGAGAATTTTCTGGAAGTCGGTGCGGGCTACGCAGAGCAGTGTGGTGGGCCCATGTGCATACGCATCGTGCGTGCGCTGATCGCCGTCGAACATCGCCACATCGCCAAACCAGACGCCCGGCTCCACATAGGTCAGGGTGATCTGTTTGCCCGAGAGTGATGTGGAACTGACGCGCACCGCACCTTTGGCCACAGCCGACCATTCGGTGGGCGGATCGCCTCTGGCGACGATGAGGTCGCCATCCTTGAATCGCTTGACGTGGGCGCATCGGAGTATGTCGTGTCGCAGGGAGGGGGAAAGAGAACTGAACCAGCGACCACTGTTGATCGCCTCGCGTTCTTCCATTGTCAGAATCGGTTCGTCCATTGGCTGTCTTATGAGTGACTGAAAGTGTCTGGATTGTCGCCACAGGGACCGGGGCTGCGCATCAGGGAATGCGCGAGCCACTGTCCCTCAGGCGTCGGTGGGTGCGTACGTATCGTGCATGAGCACCCGCAATCGGGTCTCAGCGGTAGCGAGCCGGGCGCTTTTCCAGGAATGCGGCAATACCCTCGCCCGCGTTGCCATGGTGCAGGTTGCGCACGAAATGATCGCGCTCTGCGCCCAGCTGGGTGTGCAGCGAGCCGGTGGGCGCGTCGTTGGCCAGCTCCTTGATGCTGGCCAGTGCATTGGGAGCCTTCGCATTGAGCTTGTCAGCCAGCGTGAGTGCATCGTTCAATGCCTCACCCTGGCTGCACACCTGGGTGATCACGCCCAGTGCGTGCAGGCGTTGGGCATCGATGCGTTCGCCTGCGAGCATCAGCTGCATGGCCGTGGCCCTGGGCATGGCGCGCATCAGACTCCAGGTGGCGCCGCCGTCAGGTGACAGGCCCACGTTGCAATACGCCATCACAAACACGCTGTTGTTGGCCGCCGTGACCAGATCACAGGCCAGCGCCAGCGAAAAACCTGCGCCAGCACACGAGCCTTCAACGGCAGCAATCACAGGCTTGGGGAACGCCCGGATGGTCTCGATCCAGTTGTGCAGGCCTTCGATGCTTTGGGCCTGCACTTCGGGTGCTTGCTGCCGGTTGGACAGCAGGCGCTGCAGATTGCCACCCGCACAGAAATGGCTGCCTTCGCCCGTGATGACGACGCTTCGTATGTCGTCGTTGCCTTCGGCTACGTTCAGCGCCTCGACGCCTGCTGCGTACATCTCCGGGCCCAGCGCGTTGCGGTGTTCCGGGTTGCTCAGGGTGAGCACCATGGTCTGACCATGGCTGTGGCTTTTGAGGGTGGCTGTCATGTGCGCAGTTGTGGTGGTGGTCGGGCTTCAGATTTCTTCGTGCGCGAGGCTCAAGCCCAGCGCGCCGCGCCGACGCAGCCATGGCGAAGGGCGGTAGCGGGGGTCACCGTACACCGTCTGGAGGTTGAACAGGATCTCCAGCAGGTTGGTCGGGCCTATGCGGTCGCCCATGGCCAGCGGCCCCATGGGGTAGCCCAGTCCCAGCGTGACGGCCACGTCCAGATCGGCCGGGGTGCAAATGCCTTGCTGACACATGTCGGCAGCAATGTTCACGATAGTGGCCACCACCCGCTGCGAGACAAAGCCACCGCTGTCACGCACCACGCTCACGGCCTTGCCATCAAGGGCAAACAGGGCGTGCGCCGCGTCGCGCATGTCGGCGCGGGTGGCCGGGTTCGTGGCGAGCACGCGGCGCTTGGTGGCACCATCTTCCAGCATCATGTCGATGCCCAGGGTGCGGGTGGAATCCAGGCGCTCCACAGCCGCGATGGTGGTGACATCCAGGCCCAGAGGAGCGACCAGAATCAGGGCTTTCTCAGAGGGTGCGGCACCGGTTTCGATGCTCGCCCCCAGTGTTTTGAGCAACTGGTAGATCTCGGGCCGGCGCGCCGCTTTGGGCGACACCCACACAGGAGGTAGCGTATCCACCGCTGGGGCTGGAGGCTCCGCAGGCACTTGCGCCACGCCATCCTGGTAGGCGTAGAAGCCCGCGCCCACCTTCTTGCCCACCACGCCGCCAGCCAGCCGCTGCGCAGTGATCACACTCGGGCGGTAGCGGGGTTCTTCAAAATACTGGTGGTAGATGGATTCCATCACCGGATGCGACACATCGAGTGCGGTGAGATCCATCAGCTCAAACGGGCCGAGCTTGAAACCGACCTGGTCTTTGAGGATGCGATCGATGGTGGCGAAGTCGGCCACCCGCTCGCCGACCACCCGCAATGCCTCGGTTCCGTAGCCGCGCCCTGCGTGATTGACGATAAAGCCCGGCGTGTCTTGTGCCGATACCGGTGTATGTCCAAATTGCCTTGCGTAGTCAGAGAGTTGTGTGCAAACAACGGGGTCGGTCTTCAGCCCGGAGATGACTTCGACCACCCGCATGAGCGGAACCGGATTGAAAAAGTGATAACCCGCGAATTGTTCGGGACGGGTCAAACCGGCGCCAATCGCCGTGACCGAAAGCGACGAGGTGTTGGTTGCGAGCACCGCCTCGGCACTCACGATGGCCTCCAGGTCCCGAAACAGGCGCTGTTTGACGTCCAGCTTTTCCACGATGGCCTCGATCACCAGTGCGCAGGGAGCCAGATCGGCGAGCTTTTCAGCCACTGTCAGCCGTTCCACGCATGCCTGCATGCGTTGGGCGTCCATCTTTCCTTTCTCCACCAATCTTTGCCAGGTTGCCTGAAGCGCGCCCCGAGCCGACTCGGCGGCACCAGGCTGGACGTCGAACAACACCACGTGGCTTCCGGCCTGAGCTGCCATCTGGGCAATGCCCTGGCCCATGGCTCCGGTGCCAACTATGCCCGCAGTTTTGAAAATGGCTTGCATATCAAGGTATTAACTCAAGAAGTTCGGTGAGAACCTATGACAGAATGTTCCACCGAATAACAAAGGAAAACTGACGTGCGCCAGTTCTGGTTGGGCTGTATTTTGCTATCAACTGTGCTGAGCAGTGCCGCCGCGTCCCTGGGGCGTCATAGTGGCGCTGCTGTTATCGGTCGACCATTGGACGTAAGGGTTCAGGTTTTGCTGGCGCCAGGCGAAGAACTCAGTGCGCTTTGCCTGTCGGCTGATGTGCGCTATGGCGAAACCCTGTTGCCGTCTACCGTGGTCAGCCTCACTCCGCAGCGCGCAGCGCCCGACGCGGAAGCTTCCATTCGCATCCAGGCTGCCAGGGCCATCGACGAACCCATTGTCATGGTCAACGTGCGAGCCGGGTGCAACGCATCGCATTCCCGGCAGTATGTGTTTCTCGCCGACCTGGTTCCCGAGAACCAGGCCGAGCAACAACCTGCCGCAACCCCCGCACCGGTTGCAGTGGTTCCCTTGGCCTCAGTGCAATCGCTGCCATCAGTCCCGGCTGCATCGGCTTCGCCCGCTGCATCCACCGCGGCCGGGGGTGAGCCAGCCTCGCGTCCGCAGGCCACGCCCCCCGCCGCTGCTCCGCGCGCACAAGCTCAGGCCCCCACCTCGAGTGTGGTGCGACGTCCTGTCCTCACACCGCCGCCTGCCCCAGCGCCGCGATTGCAACTGGAGCCAGTGGACCTGAGCCTGAACATTGAGCGCGATCCTGCGCTCAGGTTGTCCATGACCATGCTCAGCGAACCCACCGATTCGGAGGAGGTTCGTTCGTCTGCGGCCCGCCTGTGGGCGGCGATCAATGCTTCTCCCGAAGATGTCTTGCGCGACGCACAAAAGCTCGCCGTGCTGGAAGCAGAGGCCGAAGGCCTCAGAAGCGAAGAAGCTCGCAACCAATCCGCCATTGCTCAGCTGAACGCAAGTCTGGAACGTTCGCGCTACATGAGCTGGCTGGTCTATCTGCTGGCCGCTCTGTTGTTGATGGCGGTCTTGGCACTGCTCGTCGTCTGGCGGCGAAAAGGCGAGGCTCATGGTGGTGAAGCGTCGAAGGCATGGTGGTCCGAGGACGCCAAGGCCGAGCTGGCCAAGAAGCCCACCACTGCAGACGTTCCTGCAAAGGTCGGCGATGTGGATCTGGATCTGGACTTTGATCTGGGAGACGATGCCGGCTTTGGCGGACCTCGTCAGGACGACGCATCGGCCTCCAGGCCGAGGACACGTGAGAGTGACAGCCTGCCTTCCATTCCGTCGCGGGACAAGCGGGAGTTTTCAGCCAGTGCAATCGGGGGATCCCGATCGGTGGCAACGGAAGAACTGTTCGATGTGCAGCAGCAGGCAGACTTTTTCGTGTCGCTCGGGGAAGAAGAGCAAGCCATTCAGGTGCTCGTCAACCACCTCGCAGACAGCCATGAGCCCAGTCCGCTGGCCTACCTGGACTTGTTCAAGCTTTACCACCGGCTGGACCGACGGTCTGATTACGACCGCCTGCGCACCGAGTTCAATGAGATGTTCAATGCCGGGGCCCCGCCGTTTGAACAATACTCCGACCAGAGCCGCGGACTTGAAACCTACGAGACGGCATTCACCCGCATCCAGGCGCTATGGGGCGATGCCCGCGTCCTGGACGTGATCGAACAGTCGATTTTTCGCGAGGCTGGAGAAGGTGAAGGAGAGGTTTTTGACCTCGAAGCGTATCGGGAGCTGCTTCTGCTCCACACCATTGCGAAGGACATCGTCAAACGCCAGGCTGCGCCCGACGCACTCAGCAATTTCCAGCATACCAAGGTGCAGCCTTTGAAGGCTGGAGGGATTGCTGGAGTTACAGCGGGTGCCATGGCCAGCATCGCCGCTGATGGCATGGATCGCCACACCGAGCCTATGGATGCCATGCCTCCGCCCTCACCCCGACTGGGCCTGGACGTGGATCTTACCGAGCTGGATGCCTACGCAGAGTTTGAAGCCTCACTCCCTGAGGTGGCCACGCCGGTCGAACCGACTTCAAAACCCATCAAGCCAGGGACTTCAGCAACCTATGGGCGGCAAAGCAACATGATCGACTTCGAGGTACTCGACTTCGTGCCGCCTTCGGAAGACGACACGCCATCGGATTCTGGCAAACAGGGAAAGAGCTGAATTGTTTGAAATCCAGCCCCACTTCCCTCCCGGCGCTGGATCTTTCAAGCATTGCCTGGTCAGCGTCTGACCTGTAGCGCTCCCGGATTCACGATGTTGGTCGGCGTGCCCTTGATGAAGTTCACCACGTTGTCAAAGGCAGCCGAGAAATAGGACTCGTAGCTGTCCTGCTCAACGTAGCCGATATGGGGCGTGCAGATGCAGTTTTCCAGCCGGAGCAGGGCGTGACCCTGAAGAATCGGCTCAGATTCGAACACATCCACTGCGGCCATGCCAGGTCGGCCCCGGTTCAGCGCGGCCAGCAGGGCTTCTGGTTCGAGCAGTTCGGCACGAGACGTGTTCACCAGCAGCGCAGTGGGTTTCATGCGCCCAAGATCTTCCAGCGTGATGCAGCCAGCACTGCTTTCGCTCAGGCGGAGGTGCACTGACAGCACGTCGGCAGATTCGAAGAAGCCTTCCTTGCTGGTCGCGACATCGAACCCATCGGCCGCCGCGCGAGCGCGAGACGCTTCGCTGCCCCAGATGATCACGCGCATACCAAAGGCGCGGCCGTAGCCTGCTACCAGCTGCCCGATCTTTCCATAGCTCCAGACACCCAGCGTCTTGCCGCGCAAGACCATGCCAATACCGAAGTTGACAGGCATCGCCGAGGATTTCAGCCCCGACTGTTGCCAGGCGCCATGTTTCAAACTGGAGACATACTGAGGAATGCGGCGCATGGAAGTCATGATCAGCGCCCAGGTGAGCTCGGCCGTAGAGAACGGCGCACCCACGCCTTCAGCCACCGCAATGCCTCGTTCTGTACAGGCATTCACATCGACGTGACTACCCACACGGCCCGTCTGTGCAATGAGCTTGAGCTTTGGCAGCTTTTCGATCAACTGCCGGGTGATGTGGGTGCGCTCTCGAATCAACACAAGTACATCGGCATCTCTCAACCGCACGGCAAGCTGACCCACGCCCTTGACGGTGTTGGTGAAAACCTTGGCGGGGTAGGGTTCCAGCTTTTCGGCACAGCGCAGTTTGCGCACGGCATCCTGGTAGTCATCAAGGATCACGATATTCATGGCGCTATTGTGCCCGCATGAAATTCCAGACGACCACAGGACATGCTCACAACCGACCCGACTGTGTTTCGAATCGTGAACTCAAGGGAGTGCCTTCGCAGCGCTCCCCTCGAACCTCACATCGACCGCATCAGCGAAGACTGCTCTTGTGCAGCCATGCGATCCAGCTCCGCGCAAACATCGCCAATTCGACCGGAGATCACCATGCGCATGTCGCGCCGGCCGCCCATCCCAACACCCGTGGATCGCAGCACGCGAACACCAAAGACCTGGGGCACGGCCGCCGCCGCATCCACCACAGGGGAAGGGCGCTCCCGAGACCCCGAGCTCTTGTTGAGCCAGCCCGCGCGGGCAAACAGCTGAAGCGCGCGGTTTGGTTTGTGCGGCATGGTGCCTTCTGCTGTTGATCGCAGCGGCAGCAGGTTGTCAATCAGGCGCAATGGTGCGCGCCAGGTGTTGGATTTGAAGCGGATTCCCATGCGAAACTCCTTGGAGGGGTTGAACACAGGCAGGATTGCGAATGAAGCCGCCAACGCAGGGATGTGCCTGAAGGCCTTGCGACCCACAGACCAAACGCCCGCCACCTGCTGAGGCGACGCCAGCTCCGTCAGAACTGGAAACTGTTGCGTATCAGGCCCACCGCGAGGCCTTCGATTTCAAATGGCTCACCCGGCTCGACCACAATGGTTTTGTAGTCCGGGTTTTCGGCGTGCAATTCAATCGAATTCTGGCGCCGCATGAAGCGTTTGACGGTGACGTCCTCTCCGAGCCGCGCAACGACGATCTGGCCGTTTTTCGCGTCCTTGCTGGCCTGAACCGCGAGCAGGTCACCATCCATGATGCCGATGTCTCGCATGGACATGCCCCTGACTTTGAGCAGATAGTCTGGCGTGCGCTGGAACAGACTGCGCTCCACCTGATAGGTCTGGTCCACATGCTCTTGCGCAAGGATGGGCGAACCGGCCGCCACCCGACCGATCAGTGGCAGCATGAGCTGGGTCAGGCTGGGCAGCGGCAGTGTAAGCTGGCGCCCGCGTGAGGCATTGATGGACTGGAGGTCTTCACTGCGCAAACGGATGCCACGGGACGTGCCGCTCACCAGCTCGATGACGCCCTTGCGAGCAAGGGCCTGCAAGTGCTCTTCTGCTGCGTTCGCCGACTTGAAACCCAGTTCGCTGGCAATTTCAGCCCGTGTGGGGGGCGCACCGGTTCGCGCAATGGCTGACTGGATGAGCTCCAGGATTTGCTGCTGGCGGGCGGTCAACTTGGGCTGAAAGGGCTGTGACTCGATCATGGCGTTCTCAAGAGGTGGGCTGTGGCGACCGGGCGGATGGCAAAACACTGTTTTCCCATCCAGTAACTGTATTTTTCATCAGTTTTTGGGATTTGGCAAGTGACGGAAGAAATTTTGTTGTCGAAGTCGGACGGGTGCGTTGTGGTGCTGGGCACAGGGGGCACCATTGCGGGAAGAGCGTCCCGCCCCGACGACTTGAGTGGGTATGTGGCCGGCCAGGTGGCCGTGGCCGATCTTGTAGGGGGCATTCCGGCATTGGCCGGCGGAGCGCTCGAGGTGGAGCAGGTTGCACAGGTCGACAGCAAGGATATGGACCTGGGCGTGTGGCAGGCGTTGGTGGCGCGGGTCGCTCATCATCTGGCGCGCCCCGAAGTCGTTGGTGTGGTGGTCACTCATGGAACGGACACGCTGGAAGAGTCCGCCTATCTTCTGCACTCTGTGCTCAAGCCACGCAAGCCTGTGGTGCTGACTTGCGCCATGCGGCCGGCCACAGCGCTGTCGCCCGACGGTCCGCAAAACCTCAGCGATGCGGTATTGCTGGCGCGCTGTGCTGATGCGCACGGCGTGGTGGTGGTGTGTGCGGCCAGGGTGCACAGCGCGGTCGACGTTGCCAAAACGCACACCTACCAGCTCGATGCCTTCGACTCGGGCGACGCAGGCCCGGTGGGTGTTGTCGAGCATGGGCAGGTTCGCCTGTTTCGGGCCTGGCCAGGGGTTGGTTCCACTGCTGCTGAAAGAGAAGGGGTGGTCGACGGATCGGCCGTCAAGCGCTTCCTGAAAGCCACCCTTCTCCCCAGAGTCGAGATCGTTTTGAGTCATGCGGCCGCAGATGGTCTGGTGGTGCGGTGCCTGCTGGAGCATGGCTTCAACCACTCCGCAGTGCCCCTTCAAGGCATCGTTGTTGCCGGAACGGGTAACGGAACAGTCCATCGATCGCTGCAGTTGGCGCTGGAAGAGGCCATCTCCGCAGGG
>JAABRN010000013.1 GCA_011390855.1 Hydrogenophaga sp.
GCCGGAACCATGTGGCGATGGGGGTAGCATGGCGACCGAGTCCAGATGCCGAACACCGCCAGGAAACGCCCATGATCCCCAACACGCTCTGCAGACGAACCCTGCTCGCTGCCAGCGGCACGCTGATGCTGTGGGCTTTGTCTGGCTGCGCTTTGCCACCGCCTGGTCCGCGAACGCTTGAAATCTCTGAAGCCCGCCTGGTCGAACGCATCGCGGTTCAGTTTCCGGTGCAGCGCCGCTTCATGGAGGTTTTCGAGCTCTCGCTTGACAGCCCCCGCGTGCGGCTCAACCCCGAAGAAAACCGCATCGGGACCGAGCTGGACTACGTGCTGGGCGTAGCCGGCAGACCCTCATCGCGAGGGGTGCGAGGAAAGCTGGCGCTGAGCTTCGGATTGCACATCAACAGCCTGGACCAGACCGTGCGGCTCAAAGAAGTGCGGGTTGATACCTTCGATGTGCCCGGGCTTCCACCCGCCATTGGCCAGCAAGCCAGCCGCATGGGCGGCATGCTGGCTGAAGATCTGCTCAGCGATTTTGTGGTGTACCGCATCCGGCCCGAAGACCTGAAGGCGGCAGGCCGCTGGGGGTACGAGCCTGGCCCGGTGACCGTGGTGCCGGGTGGACTGCAATTGCGGCTTGATCCCGTGCAGGCGCCTGGATAACAAACGGGTGCAAAGTTGTTCCTCGCTGCAACGGAATCCGAGGGGTCTGAAGGTACGATACCCGCAAGCCTGAGCGGCACAATGACATCGATGTAAGGGCCACTCCGGCCTTCTCTTCCAATTCCTGTTGATTGCCAGATGCCTGTCTGATGCCTCTGACCTGAGGCCGAACAGGCACTGGTGCAATTTTCGCGGGCACCAACCGTCACGGACATTTCATGGATTTTGCGTTGTTGATCAAGGCCGCCGTCATGGGTGTGGTGGAGGGCCTGACCGAGTTCCTTCCGATCTCTTCCACCGGCCACCTGATCCTGACGGCCGCGCTGCTGGACTGGCACGGCGAAAAGGTCAAGTTATTTGAAGTGGTGATCCAGACGGGCGCCATCATGGCCATCGTTTCGCTTTACGCGGGGCGATTGTGGGGCACGCTGGTGGGCCTGCCACGTGAGGCGCAGGCACAGCGGTTCACCGTGAATGTGCTCATCGGCTTTTTCCCGGCTGCCCTGATGGGCGTGCTGTTCATCGATGTGATCAAGGGCGTGCTGTTTCATCCGGTCGTGGTGGCGCTGGGGTTCATTGTGGGTGGCCTGGTGATCCTGTTGGCAGAACACCTGCAAAAGCGCGGCAGCAAGGTGCATGTGCACGATGTGGACAGCGTGCGCTGGACCGATGCACTCAAGGTGGGGCTGGTGCAGTGCACGGCGCTCGTGCCCGGTGTGAGCCGTTCGGGCGCCACGATCATCGGCGCCATGCTGCTCGGCTTCAATCGCAAGGCAGCCACCGAATTCAGCTTTTTCCTGGCGATCCCGATGCTCTTCGGTGCCGCCGCCTACGACCTGTACAAGAACCACCATTTGCTCACGGTCGCCGACATTCCGTTGTTCACCGTGGGACTGGTGGTGTCGTGGTTGTCGGCCTGGGTGTGCGTGCGATGGCTGCTGCGCTTTGTTGGCAACCACACCTTCGTGCCGTTTGCGTGGTACCGCATTGCCTTTGGTTTGCTGATTCTGCTGACGGCCTACATGGGCTGGATCGACTGGACCTGAGATGACACACCCCCGCGCCGCTTCGCGTCACCCCCTGAAGGGGGCTGCACTGGCCGTCCGGCAAAGCCGGCCCGGCGGTGCCTCTTGATTGGGCTGTTTCATGTGTCGTGGGTCGCGCGCAGCGCGGTGGAGCAACCAGGATGAACAGGGGCTCTGAACTGGGCCGGCTGCTTTGGCCACTGTCGTCGCTCCTGAGTGGCGTGGGGTTGTTGATCGTCGGCGTGGGTCTGCTGTTTTCGGTGGTGGGGCTGCGCGCCGGTCTGGCCAACTTCTCCGGCCTCACACTGGGTCTGGTGATGTCGGCGTACTTTGCCGGGTTCGTGCTGGGCACGTACGTCGGCCCCATGATCATTCGCAAGGTGGGACACATCCGCACCTTCGCGGCCATGGCGTCGGTCGCGTCGACCATGCCGATCCTGCACGCCCTGTGGATCGACCCCTGGTTCTGGGGCCTGCTGCGCCTGGTCACCGGCGTGTGTCTGGTGGGGCTCTACATTGTGGTGGAGAGCTGGCTCAATGCGCTGGCGCCCAGCCAGCACCGCGGCAAGGTGTTTGCGGCCTACATGTCGGTGAATTTTGTGGCGCTGGCGCTGGGGCAATGGCTGATTCTGGTTGGTGACCGGCTGGGTTTCGTTCCGTTTGCCATGGTGTCGGTGCTGTTCTCGTTTGCCCTGCTGCCAATCACGCTCACGCCCGTGAACCAGCCCCCGCCGGTGGAGGCGCCGTCTTTCAGCTTGCGCACGCTCTACCTGGCTTCACCGCTGGGGGTGGCTGTGGCGTTCGCTTCAGGGCTGCTCAACGGCACTTTCTACAGCATGGGTGCGTTGTACGCCGTGGGGGTGGGTCTGTCCGACGCTGGCGTGGCGGCGTTCATGGCCGCCACGATTCTGGGTGGGGCGATTTTTCAGTGGCCGGTGGGGCATTACTCGGACAGCCATGACCGCCGCAGCGTGCTGTTGTGGGTGTGTCTGGGTGCGGCAGCGCTCGCTTGCGTGGCCTTCGTGCTGCCTGCGTTGAATGTGGGTTGGCTGGTGGGTGTGGGCCTGCTGTATGGCGGACTGGTGTTCACTGTGTACGGCCTGGGTGTGGCGCACGTCAACGACGTGATCGACTCGTCCCGCCTGCTGGAATTCACCAGCGGCCTGCTGCTGGTACACGGCGTGGGTGCGGCAGTGGGCCCCGTGCTGGCGGGCGGCGTGATGGACCAGTTTGGCGCCAGCAGCCTGATGGTGTTTTTTGCGGCGGTGCTGGTGATGCTGGCGCTCTACACGATCAAGCGCATGGGCGCTGCACCGCCCGTGCCGGAAGAAGCCAAGGCCGACTACGTGGTCATGGGCAGTGGGTCGCAGGCGGTGTTGCAGATGGATCCGCGCGACACCAGCGAGGGCGCGCCGCCAGCCTCACCGCCTCAATCACCCTGAAGGGCGGCAGACGCGCGGCTCGTTGGACTGGAGGCAGCCGGGCTGTCATGGGGCAGGGTGAAGCAGAAAGTGGCGCCCTTTCCCGGGCCCGACTCCCCGCGCAGCTCGCCCCCATGCCGCTGCACGATACGCATGGCCGTGGCCAGTCCGATGCCGAGCCCGCTGAATTCGTGAGGCATGTGCAGACGCTGAAAGGGTTTGAACAGCTTGTCGATGCGCGCCATGTCAAAGCCCGAACCGTTGTCGCTGACGCAGAAGTGAGGCTGGTCTTTGTGTGAACCGGCATGCACCCGGATGTGTGCATCAGCTGTTTTTGCCGTGTACTTCCAGGCGTTGCTGAGCAGGTTCTGCAGCAGGGCTTCGATCAGCGGCGCATCGGCCATGGCGGTCAGGCCCGGTTCAACTTCCCAGGTCACCTGTCGCTCTGGCTCCTGACTGGCCAGTTCTTCGAGTTGTCGTGTGGCAATTGCGCTGAGATTGACACGGGTGCGGTGTGTTTCACCGCGTGCGAACTGGGAGAGCTGAAGCAGGCCATCGATGAGTTCTCCCATCTTCTTGCTGGCGCCCATGATGCGATCAAGATGCTGCACGCTGTCCTGATCGAGAGCGGGGTTGTCTTCCTTGATCGCCATGGCAAAGCCATTGATGATGCGCAGCGGTGATCGCAGGTCGTGGGCGACGGCGTAGGAATAGCTTTCGAGTTCGTCGTATGCGCCCTTGAGCGCTTGCGTACGCGCCTGGATGCGCTGTTCCAGCGAGGTATTGAGTTGCAGCACTTCAAGCTCGGCACACTTGCGCGCCGTGACGTCGTAGGTCACGCCGAGTGCACGGACCGCCCGTCCCTGGGCGTCGCGCTCAAAGTCGGCTTGTACGGAGAGCCATCGCACCTCTCCATCGATCACCACGCGGTATTCGAGGTCGTAGGGTTCTTTTCCCTGCACCGCGAGTGACCATTTTTGCAGCATCATTTCCCGGTCGTCGGGGTGCGTGATGTTGATCATTTCGCTGGACGACAACCCGGTCACCGGCAGGCGCATGACGTGGTGGGAGCCCCACAAGAGGTGGAAGTGCTGGGTGGCGAGATCGGCCTGCCAGGTGGCCATGCGCGCGATGTTCTGGGCCTGGCGAAGCAGTTTTTCACTGGTTTCAAGCGCTGCCTCGAACGCTTTGCGCTGGCTCACATCCTGCACCACGGCAATCAGGTAGTCGGGTGAGCCGTCTGCCTTTCGGATCAGGGACAGCGTCAGGTACACCCAGATCAGGTGCCCCTGTTTGTGGATGTAGCGCTTCTCGATGTTGTAGTGATCCATTTCTCCCGCCAGTGTGCGCGAGAGGTTGTCCAGATCGATGCCGATGTCGTCCGGGTGGGTGAAATCCTTGAAGGTCATGCCCAGGACTTCCTGGTGGCTGTAGCCGAGCAAGTCGCAATAGGTCTGGTTCACGCGGATCCAGCGACCGTCAATGTGGCTGTGTGCCATGCCCGTGGCACTGTGCTCGAACGTGTCTTCCAGCTGCTTGTGCCCTTGCTGCACCAGATCTGCCGCGTCTTGCAGGCGGCGATACTGGCGCTGTACCAGCGCAATGGAGGACATGACGACCAACTGCGTGACGAAGTGCCAGCCATTGAGCCAGAGCGCCTCCATCGGATCGGCAAAGGCCAGGCTGCCATAGGGCTGAACCAGAAAGAAGTTGGCCAGCAGCATGCCCAGTACCGTGCTGACCATGCCAGCCAGAAAGCCACCGTATATGGTGCACAGCACCACCGCAAGCGAGAAGGTAATGAACCGTCCGCCCGATTCGGCCGGGGCCAGGGCGATGCGCATCCAGGCTGCCATCAACGTGAGAAACACGGCGACCAGCAGGCGCACCCAGAGCGAATGGGTTTGTGGACGCCATGCCAGCAGCCGACCCCAGAAGCGGGTGGGCGCGTTGGCTATTGGCTCGCTGGGTGTCATGGGCTCGACGATCGGTTCCGTTTGCACTCCGTTATACCGGAACCCTCCCTATCTGAGGCTTGGAGAATCCGTGCTTTTTTGGCGTTTCAATCCTTTAAGGGAACTTGTTCAGCGTCGCCTTGAGCCTTGGCGTCCCGATGCTCCGTCAGGCACCTTCAAGAGAAGAGCTGTTGCTCAGGCTGCCAATCGCCTGCTCGATCGCCAGCGCCGTCTCCTGGGGGCGCTCCATGGGAAACAGGTGGGTGCCCTCGATCATGATCATGCGGTGGGGGTGTTGTTTGCCCACCAGTTTGCGCGTCATGGTCATGCCCACCTGTTTCATTTCCAGGGATTGGGTGCCGCCAATGAAGGCAACTGGGCATTGCAACGGGTGACGGCGCAACAGGCGATCGAGGTTGTGGGGCAGGGTGTTGTAGATCGCGGTTTCGACTTCTCGCTCGAAATCGAGCGTCCGTCGCGGCCCTTGCGGCGTGGTGACGTCCCGGGTGCCGTGGTCGATGTAGTCACGCAGCACCTGGGGTTCCCACCGGGCAAACGCCTTTTTGCGGGCAAAGTGTTCAAAGGCAGTTTGCATATCGGGCCAGTGAGCCCGCCGCTTGCGGCTGATCTTGCCCGGCGAAACCGACCCCACCAGCTGGGTGCGTTTGATGACTTCGAGCGTGCGTGCCCGCCAGCCACCCAGCACGGGTGAGTCGATCAGCACCACGCCTTTGACCGGATGCCCGCCCAGGCGAGGGTGGCGAGCGGCGCACATCAGGCTCAGGAACCCACCCAGCGAATGGCCCACCAGCCACGCGCCGTCGCCATGCTGTTCGATATTTGGTGCGGCAAAGTCGGCCAGCTGCTGAACCAGATGCGGCCAGTTGCTCGTGACAGGATAGGCCGGGTCGTGCCCGAACTTGTCCACGGCACGCACGGTGAAGCCGCGCGCCCGCAGGCTGCGGAACAGCACGGCGTAGGTGCTGGCAGGGAAACTGTTGGCGTGAGAGAAAACGATCAAAGACACAGCGGTGGAAGGAGAGAGATGACCTTGTCCAGAGACACCGCCGGGCTGGCTTTGCCAGACGGCTGGTGTCGCCCCCTGGCAGGGGGTGACGCCGCAGGCGGCGCGGGGGTCATATCAGTTTTTCGCGCGCGTTGGTGATCTTCCTCAGCGGCTGACTGCGCAGACCGGCACACAACAATGGCACTTCTGTGTAGCTGCCGTCCCAGGTCGGGTGCTCGATGCTGTCAAACACCTCGCGCAGCTTCTGTCCCCAGGTGTCGTGCAACATGCGGAAGTAGGGATTGTTGTCGTCGATGCAGGTGATCTTGTCAGACTGCAACTGGTCGACCTCGTAAACCGCGAGATCCAGAGGCAAGCCCACAGAGAGGTTGGATTTCAGCGTCGAGTCCATCGACACCAGCACGCATTTGGCGGCTTCGTTGAGGGGCGTGTCGGCTTGAATCACGCGATCCAGAACCGGCTTGCCATATTTGGACTCCCCGATCTGGAAAAACGGCGTTTCCGGTGTGGCTTCGATGAAGTTGCCGGCTGAGTAGACCTGAAACAGGCGCATGCCTTCGCCTCCGATCTGACCGCCGAAAATCATCGAGACGTTGAACTCCACACCCGCGTGATTCAGCGATTCCCCATCGCGCTCGAATACCCGCCGCACCGCTGCGCCCAGTACCCGAGCCGCATCGAACATGCTGCG
>JAABRN010000014.1 GCA_011390855.1 Hydrogenophaga sp.
ATCACGTTGGGCGGCACACCAGCGCAACAGGCCCGCTACCTGAGCGCCGTGGCCACCGGGCAGAAGATCGCGGCCTTTGCACTGAGCGAACCCGATGCCGGCTCCGACGTGGCGGCCATGGCAACCCGCGCCACCCAGACCACCAGCGGCTGGACGCTGGAAGGCACCAAGACCTGGATCAGCAATGGCGACCTGGCCGACTTCTACGTCACCTTCGCCAAGACCGATCCAGACGGCGGTTCACGGGGCATCAGCGCCTTCATCGTGGACGCTCCACAAGACGGGCTCGACAGCAGCTCACACATCCACGTGATGGCACCCCACCCGCTGGCCACGCTGCGCTTTGCCGATTGCCAGATCGGTGCAGACGCCCTGGTGGGTAACGTCAACGGCGGCTTCAAACTCGCCATGCAGACGCTGGACATCTTCCGTGCATCTGTGGCGGCGGCGGCGCTGGGCATGGCCCGCCGTGCCTTCTCTGAGGCCGTGCACCAGGCCAAAAACCGCCGTATGTTCGGCCAACACCTGGCCGACTTCCAGCTCACCCAGGCGCGACTCGGCGAGATGAGCGCGCTCATCGACGCCGCCGCCCTGCTCACCTACCGCGCTGCCTGGATGCGGGACTGCAGCACCACGCAGGGCGCAGGCACACCGGCCTACACCGCTGCGGCCGCCAGCGCCAAGCTCACCGCCACCGAAAACGCCCAGCGCGTGATCGACATGGCGCTGCAGATGTTTGGCGGGCGCGGCGTGCAGGTGGGTGAGAAGGTGGAAAGCCTGTACCGCGACATTCGTTCGCTGCGCATCTACGAAGGCGCGAGCGAAGTGCAGTTGCTGATCCTCGGCAAAGCGGCGCTTAAATGAACACCCCCGCCGCGCTTCACGCGACCCCCTCAAGGGGGCGACACCAGAGGCCCGGCGGAGCCGGTTCCTCGGTGTCTGCTGGAAGGGGACATTTCGCGTCGGATGCATGGTCTATGCATGGTCTGAGACGCCTTGTCTGCACTACCTGAACCCTGCGTTTTGAATGAAGGAAGTTGCCATGCCGTCTGCCCAGATCGACCGATTCGTCCACGACCATTTGCCCCCTGATGATCAATGGCCGGAGATGCGCTACGACCTGCCCGAGCTGCGCGTGCCAGAACAATTCAATGTGGTGCAGGCTCTGTTCGATCGCGCCTTCTCGCAAGGCCATGCCGATCGCCCGCTGTTCCGCAGCGACGAGCGCACGCTGAGCTACGCGCAGGCGCTGGCCGAGGTGCAGCGCATCGGCCATGTGCTCACGCAAGACCTGGCTCTGGTGCCTGGCAATCGGGTGCTGCTGCGCGGCGGCAACTCCATTGCCATGGCGCTGGCCTGGCTGGCGGTGGTGCGGGTGGGCTGTATCGCGGTGGCATCCATGCCGCTGCTGCGCGCCAGTGAACTTCAAGCCATCGTGGCCAAATCGAAACCCAGCGCCGCGCTGTGCGACGTGAAGCTGCAGGACGAACTCAAGACCGCTCTGGCAGCCGACCCGACCACCGCCGCGCTGCCCCTTCGCGTATTCAATGTGGGCGACGCCGCCGTGGCCCTGCCTGATTCGCTCGAAGCCCTGGCCCGTCACCACACCGCCACCGGCGACGCCTGCCCCACAGCCGCCAGCGACATCGCCTTGCTGGCCTTCACCTCTGGCACCACTGGCAAGCCGAAGGCTGCGGTGCACAGCCACCACGACGTGATGGCTGCCTGCGAAACCTGGCCGCGTCACGTGCTGCGCGCCACACCGGAAGACATCGTCATGGGCTCCCCACCGCTGGCCTTCACTTTTGGCCTGGGCGGCCTGCTGGTGTTTCCCATGTGGGCCGGCGCTTCGGTGTACTTCCCCAGCATTCCGTACACGCCCGAAGCCATGGTCACACTCATGAATCGCGTGGGCGCCACCATCTGCTACACCGCTCCCACCTTCTACCGGCAGATGGCGCCTTTCGCCAAACAGCACGGCGTGGGCCAACTGCGCATCAGCGTGAGCGCAGGCGAAGGCCTGCCTGATGCCACGCGCCAGTTGTGGAGAGAAGCCAGCGGCCTTGAAATGCTCGACGGCATCGGCGCCACCGAAATGTTCCACATCTTCATCTCATCACCCCCCGAAAAAGTGCGGCGCGGCGCCATCGGCCAGGTGGTTCCGGGCTACGAGGCCCGCATCGTGGACGAACAAGGCCAGCCCGTGCCACACGGCCAGGTGGGCCGGCTGGCGGTGAAAGGTCCCACCGGTTGCCGCTATCTGGACGATCCGCGCCAGGCGCAGTACGTGGTCGACGGCTGGAACTATCCCGGCGACGCCTTCAGCCAGGACGCCGACGGCTACTTCTTCTACCAGGCCCGCACCGACGACATGATCATCACCGCGGGCTACAACGTGGCCGGGCCCGAAGTGGAAGCCTCGCTGCTCCTGCACCCGGCGGTGGCCGAATGCGGCGTGGTGGGCCGGCCCGACGATGAGCGCGGCATGGTCATCGTGGCCTATGTGGTGCTCAAGCCTGGCGAAGCGGGCGACGCCGCACAGGTCAAGGCTCTGCAAGACCATGTGAAGCATTCGCTGGCGCCCTACAAATACCCACGCGACGTGATCTTCGTGAATCAGTTGCCGCGCACCGAGACGGGCAAGTTGCAGCGGTTCGCTCTCCGAGCACAGAAGTGACACCCCCCGCCGCGCTTCGCGCGACCCCCCTCTCTGACGCCTTCGGCTTGGAGGGGGGCGACACTTCGGGCCGGCAGAGCCGGACCCTCGGTGTCCCTGGATGGGTCTGTGGCGCTCGCAGGTTTGCGGGTGCCCTCCATCACCTTTGATTTTTTCTTCCTTGAATGATGGCCCTCACATGAAAATGCTTCAACCGCCCGGATGGGCCACTCCAAAGGGCTACGCCAACGGCGTGGCCGCCAAAGGCACCATGGTTTTCGTGGGTGGTCAGATCGGCTGGAACGGTGCGCAGGAGTTCGAGAGCGACGACTTCATCGTCCAGACCCGACAGGCGCTGCTCAACATCCGCGACGTGCTGGCCTGCGCTGGTGCGGGACCAGAACACATGGTGCGCATGACCTGGTACATCGTCGACCGAGTGGAATACAACGCCCGCCTGCGCGAGCTGGGCTCGGTCTACCGTGAGGTGATGGACAAACACTTCCCTGCCATGACCTGCGTGGAGGTGAGCGCGCTGGTGGAGGAGCGTGCCAAGGTGGAGATTGAGGTGACGGCAATCATTGAATAGCACCCCCGCCGCGCTGCGCGCGACCCCCTCAAGGGGGCGATGCCTTGGACCGGCAGAGCCGGATCTTCGGCATCCTTGGATTAAGACACCTTGTGCCGGAGGTGCCTCCTCTCGCAGCCTGGCATTCCTTTGCCTCAGGCTCGAATCACATGCGCATCCACCCCCCGCCTCGGCGAAGGTTCAATCACCGGCGCACGCCCCAGCCTGGCCCACATCTGCACCGTGAAGCGTGGCAGCGGCGCGCCCACCAGTTCGTGTATTTCGCGGTAGAGAGCGGCCTGTTCGGGGTATTCCTGCAGGGCTTGTGAGATGGGTTGCATGGAAAGGCCCTGCCCCGTGGCGGCGAGCTGGGCGCGGGCCCAGGCGCGACCCGCTTCGATCTGGGTGACGCGGTCATTGCCTTCGGTGACCAGCCAGTAGAACGCGGGCGTGGTGTCGATCTTGGGGTTGAAATCGTCGATCTGCATGCGAGTGGCCGAATCGTCTGGACCCGGCGGCTTGCTGCGGTCGAACAGACCCACGGCGGCCAGCGCGCGCACCAGCGGATCGTTGAGGGAAATGCCGTCGCGGTGTTGGGCAATCTCCTTCGGCCCCACGCGCAGCACATGGATCGATTCCATCACCGTGCGCGGCGTCACCAGTTCGATGCGCCAGGCTTCCTTGGCAATACGCCGGTGCTCGGCCATGGCGTCTGTTTGCGATGCCAGCACGAAGCCGGTGCGCATGCGTGCAGGGGATGTGCTGGCAGCGATGGCGGCAAGTGCCTCGGGCGCGGGCTCACGGGGTTCGTAGGCTTCCCGGTTGGTGCGCCGAAGGAACACTTGCTGGAACAAGGGATCGCGCGTCACGCCTGCATCGGGCACCAGGCGGATCTGCGCCGTGGGTCGTCCGTCCACCGCGGTCGGCCCGAACACGCCTTGAGGAAACAGCGCGATCTCGGCGCGCAGGCCTTTTTCCCTTGCGGCCAGGTCCAGCAACTCCAGGAAGGTGCCCTGGCTCATCATCATCTGGCGCGAGTACGGATCGGTCTCTGGCAACAGGCGGGTTCGGTCGATGTGCAGGGTGATCACATCCGGCACCGACAGGTCCACCAGCCAGCTCTGCAGGTTGTGGGAGTGTGGCGCCAGGATGGCGTGGCTGAGCACCCAGCGGCGCGGGTCTGACTCAACGCCTGGCCCGTTCCAGGCGGCGATGGCTTCGGGGGGCAGCGCGCTGCTGCAGCCAACCATGGTGGTGGCGGTGGCAGCGGCAATGGCGCCGCCACCTGCGATGCGAATGAACTGTCTGCGTTGCATGAAACACTCCTTCGGCACCGACGACCGGCGCCATGACATGCATTGTCGAAAGCTCTCGCCTCATACACAATGGCTCAAATTCGAACACCAGCCATGCATGAATGAATACCAGTGATTTCAACTGGACGCTCATCCGTTCCTTCCTCGCTGCACTGGACCGGGGCAGCCTGATGGCAGCCGCGCGCTCGCTGGGTACCACGCAACCCACGGTGGGGCGCCACATCGGCGAGCTGGAATCGCAACTGGGCGTGGTGCTGTTCGAGCGCACCGGGCGCGGGCTGGAGCCCACCCTGCATGCGCAGCGCCTGGCCGACGCAGCGCGTGCCATGGCCAGCGCAGCCGACCAGCTCGCGCGCCAGGCCTCCGGCGCCCAGAACGAGGCAAGTGGCACGGTGCGCATCAGTGCCAGCCAGCCGGTGACCTGCGTGCTGTTGCCTCCCTTGCTGCTCCAGATGCGTCTTGCATCGCCAGACATCCAGATCGACCTGGTATCCAGCAATACGGTAAGCAACCTGCTGCAGCGCGAAGCCGACATTGCGCTGCGCATGGTGCGGCCGGATCAGGCGTCGCTGGTGTGCAAACGCGTCGGCCAGGTGGTCATTGGCACCTACGCCCACCGCGACTACCTGCGCCGCCGGGGCACACCGCGTGCACCCGCCGACCTGCTGACACACGATCTGATCGGCAACGACCGCAGCACCGACATCGTTCGCGGTTTTGCCGACATGGGGTTCTCGATCAAGCGAGAAGACTTCGCCGTGCGCACGGATGACCTCAACGCCTACCATGCCGCTGTGGGTGCGGGTCTGGGGATTGGGTTTCTGCCGCGCTATGCGGCGCGTCTGAACACGGACCTGGTGCCCTTGCTTCCCCTGTTGTCCATTCCTCCGCTGCCCATGTGGCTGGCGGTTCACCGCGAGATTCGCAGCAACCCGCGCATCCGACAGGTCTGGGACTTTCTGGCCCAGGCCCTGCCACAGGCGCTAGGATGAAAACCCCTGCGCCGCTTCGCGCCACCCCCTCAAGGGGGCGGCACTGGCCGTCCGTCCTGAGCTTGTCGAAGGGCGGCCTGGCGGTGCCACTGGACTGGACCGTTTCATGCGTCGCGGGTCGCGCGCAGCGCGGTAGAGCAACTGACATGAGACTGATCTCGCCATCTTCGCAGCAGGAGCACACCACCCATGGACACAGACTGGTTTGAAGGATTCGAACGGCTCACCGTTCTGACGGCAGGTGAACAGACCACGGTGCGCGTGGGCGGCCGTGTGGATGGTCCGCCCCTGGTGCTGTTGCACGGGTTTCCCCAGACCCATGTGATGTGGCACCGGGTCGCGCGCCTGCTGGCCGCCGAATACCGACTGGTGTTGCCAGACCTGCGCGGCTACGGTGATTCATCGCACGCCAAGGGCCTGCCAGACCATAGCAACTACAGCAAGCGCGCGATGGCGCAAGACGTGATCGAGGTCGCCAATGCGCTGGGTATTGCCGACTTTTATCTCTGCGGCCACGACCGGGGTGGCCGGGTGGCGCACCGGCTGGCACTGGATCACCCTGGGCGCGTGCGCAAACTTTGCGTGATCGACATCGCCCCCACACTGGACATGTACGAGCGCACCGACATGGCCTTTGCTCGCGCGTACTACCACTGGTTCCACCTGATTCAGCCCGCGCCGCTGCCCGAACTCATGATCGGCGGCAACGCACGTGCCTACCTCCACACCAAACTCGGTGGGTGGGGCACAGCAGCCGCGTCAGACAGCAGCGCTGCGGTGCGCCTGCCCCACATCGAACCGCTGGCCCTGGCCGAATACGAGCGCTGCTTCTGTCGTGCCGAATCCATCCACAGTGCCTGCGAAGACTACCGGGCCAGTGCGGGCATTGACCTTGAACACGACCGTGCCAGCCGCAGCCAGGGCGAGCGCATCGCCTGCGCCACCCTGGTGCTGTGGGGTGAGCGTGGCGTGGTGCACCGGCTCTTTGAGCCGCTGGCCTTGTGGCAGGCACGCTGCAGCGCAGTCGTGACCGGTCGCGCCATGCCAGCCGGACATTTCATTCCGGAAGAACTGCCCGACGCGACCGCCGATGCGCTGCGGGCATTCATGCATTGAAACCAGAAACACCCCCGCGCCGCTTCGCGCAACACCCTCAAGGGGGCGATACCAGTCGTCCGGCGAAGCCGGCCCGACGGTATCTCTGGAA
>JAABRN010000015.1 GCA_011390855.1 Hydrogenophaga sp.
ACCATGCGGAACACGCCTGCATAACCCTGGCGGGTGTAGGCTGGGTTGGTTGCCGATGGGGAGATCTGGGGAATACCAGCTTCGTTGTAGATCTGCGAAGCCGGAATGGTGGTGCCCGAGTTCAGGTGACCAATCACACCGGCCACTTTGGCGTCGACCAGCTTGGTAGCGGCAGCAGTGCCCTGCCTTGGATCGCCAGCGTCGTCTTCAGCCAGCAGTTCAAAAGTGGTGGGCTTGCCGTCGATCGTCAAACCGGCTGCATTCAGCTCTTCGATGGCCATTTTGGCACCGTTTTCGTTGTCTTTGCCCAGGTGGGCAATGGCACCGCTGGTGGGCCCGACGTGGCCAATCTTGATGACCTGAGCTTCAACCGCAGGAGCGGCCGCCGGGGCGGCTGCTACGGGTGCTGCCTCTTCTTTTTTGCCGCAAGCAGCAAGCGCGACAGCCGCAGCGATCACGGCCAGTTTGATGTTCAGTTGCATAGAAATCCTCAGAAAGGAGCAGTAGTTGGAATGCGGAGGGAACTTATTTCTCCACATCCATAAAGATACTCCAAAAAACACCGTTATTGAACGTCCCGGACTACAGGTCGATGACATCGAGGGTTTGTACGAAGCCCTATTACCTCAATGAATGAGTCATTAGTACCTCGGATGCCTGAGGATTTTTGGGGCCAGCGATGCGGCGCAAAACCCCCGTGCTCAGGCTGCAACAAGACCGTTACGGCTTGACCTCGTGCCAGACGGGTACGACGCCCTGGGCGCGATAGCGTCGCAGACGATCACGCGCGGCCTGCCTGTCAAGATCGTCCAATGTGACGATTTCAAAGATTTTTTCAAACTGTTGCCACCCCTCCACCCACTCTCGCTGAAGGTTGACCAACAAGGCCGAATGGGCTTGAACGGGCAGATCCGAGCCGATTTGAATGGGTGTTCTTGTGGTGACATAGGCCGGAGCACCGGCCACGCAATGGGGAATGAAGCTGCCTGGTGCCAGCGTCCACATGGCGGCTTCCACCTGCTGGACGACGACGGGATCGGCGAGCACAAACAGCGAGGAACCTTTGGCATAGGCCTTGCGGAGCAAACGACAGGCGTATTCGACCTTGTCAGGCGCATTGAAATGAAAAGCAATGTCTGTCAAGTCCCGCCCCGTCGCAAGGTCAAATCAACGCTTGCGCCGGACGGGCTTGGGAGCATTCGCACCAGCCCGGGGTGGCGCAGCAGCCACGTCCAGGACGTATTGAAGCAGCAACGGCACCGGCCTGCCGGTGCTGCCCTTGGCCGCGCCGCTTTTCCAGGCCGTTCCAGCGATGTCCAGATGCGCCCAAGGCAAATCGGTTGCAAATTTCTGCAGGAATTTGGCGGCCGTGATGGCACCGCCAGCCCTTCCGGCCACATTGCCCATGTCGGCAAAGTTTGACTTCAGGCCTTCCCCATACTCGTCATCAAGAGGCATGCGCCAGCAGGGATCCAGCGCGGTTTCGCCCGCTTTGAAGAGCGCGTCAGCCAGATCGTCGCGGCCCGAGAACAACCCGGAGCGAACGCCGCCCAATGCGATCACGCAGGCGCCGGTGAGCGTTGCGATGTCGACCACACTGTGCGGTTTGAGGCGCGCAGCGTAGGTCAAGGCGTCGCACAGAATCAGCCGCCCTTCCGCGTCTGTGTTGAGAATCTCGATGGTCTGACCACTCATGCTGGTGACCACGTCGCCAGGCTTGACGGCTTGACCATCAGGCATGTTTTCGCAAGCGGGAATCACGCCGACCACATTCACGGCGGGTTGAAGTTCAGCCAGTGCCGCAAAGGTACCCAGCACGCTGGCCGCACCACCCATGTCGAACTTCATCTCGTCCATTTCAGCCGCCGGCTTGATGGAAATGCCGCCCGTATCAAACGTGATGCCCTTGCCCACCAGCACCACTGGCGCCACGCCCTTCTCGCCTCCGGCGTAGTGCATCACGATGAAACGGAGGGGCTCGACCGATCCTTTGGCAACCGCGAGAAAGGCACCCATGGCAAGCGCTTCGACCTGCTTGGGCCCGAGCACTTCGGTCCTGATGTTGGGCTTTCTACCCAGCTTTCTCGCCGCCTCGGCGAGCATGCTCGGCGTGGCGTGGTTGGCTGGCCGGTTTGCCCACTCTTTGGCAAACTCCACACCCACGATCTGGGCCTTGCCAATATTGAATTCGTCTTGCACCGCAGCCGCCTTGCCAACGCCAACGGTGACCCGCTGCAGCGCGCGAGCCTTGGCCGAGGGTTTGGTGGTGGTGTACATATAAGTGGCGTCGGCACAGGCCTGCATCGCTGCGCGCACGGCATGTCCATCGTCTGGCAGCAGGCTGAGCAGCAGGCCCAGCTTCTTGACATTTGGCAACTTCAACTGAGCCACGCCCGCCGCGACGGCCTTGCGCACGTTGGCGGCGCCCCCGGAGCCAGCGCGCACCAGCACCACACGGGTGGCCTTGAAGCCTGCCGCCTGGTAGCACACCAGCGTCTTGCCGACGCTGCTCTCAAGGTCGCCAAGGCGAATGGCCGAGGCGACCAGTTCGTTCAGCGGATCGGCCTTTGCAGTGGCGACCGTGTCAGGCACCAGAACCAGCAGGGCGTCCACAACGAGCCCTGCGGCCAAGGAGGGAGATAGGGTCTTGAGTTCGAAGTCCATAATTGCGTATTCCTCTAATCTGATTCGATGTTATTCCATTCCTCCATTCGCAGAGAGTTGGCACGCAGTTTCGGGGCAACCCTGGTGGTCTTGTTCACCATCGTGATCACCATGCTGCTCATCCGCACTCTTGGACTCGCTTCGCAAGGCAGCGTCAATCCGGAAGAGATCATGCTGGTGCTCGGGTACACCGTGGTGGGCCGCATGCCCACGATCCTCACGCTGGCACTGTTCATTTCGATTGTTTTCACGCTTTCCCGCATGTACCGGGACAGCGAAATGATTATCTGGTTTGCCAGCGGACGTTCGCTGGGTGGCCTGCTCGGCCCAGTGATGCGCTTCTCATGGCCGGTACTGCTGGTCATCACGTTCATGGTCTTCTTCGTCTGGCCATGGGCCAACCAGCAGACCGACGAGCTGCGTGATCGCTTTGAACAGCGAGGCGATCTTGATCGGATCGCGCCAGGCCAGTTCCAGGAATCGTCCAGCGGGCGAAGGGTGTTTTTCATTGACAAGGACACCGCTGACGGCACGGAGGGACGCAACATCTTCATCTCCAGCATCGAAGAGGACGGGTCTGAAAGCGTGACCTCTGCGAGGTCGGCGCGCATCGAGATGATCGACGACCGCCAGATGTTGATCCTCAGCAACGGCCAGAGGCTTGACACCAGCCAGGATACGGGGGATCTCAAGGTCAGTGAATTTGAAGAATATGCCACTCAGATCGGCTATTCGAAGGTTGCTCCCGGCAGCAGTCAGGCATTGAAGGCCACGTCCTCCTGGCAACTGCTGGTCGATCCCACACTGGCCAAGCTGGGCGAGTTGGGCTGGCGGATTGGCGTTGGGCTCACTGCCCTGAACTTTGTCCTTATCGCCCTGGCCACCACGGTCAGCAATCCGCGGGCGGGGCGCGGCGGCAATCTGTTCTTCACCATGTTCGCGTTCATCCTTTATTTCAACTTTCTGAACATTGGGCAGCGCTGGGTGACGAGCGGGCTGATGAGCCTGGGAAGCCTGCTGATCGTGCTGCATGGCACGGTGTTTCTCCTGGCGGTGCTCTGGCTGGCGAAGCGGCACTACAACCTCAGCCTGCGCGAAGGCCTCCTCGCCTTCGTGGGTCGGAGGGCAGCGCAATGAAGACGATCCGGCGCCTGATTTACGGAGAAATTTTCATTGCCGTCGGCTTTGTGCTGCTGGCCTTCCTCTCGCTCTTCTACTTCTTCGATTTTGTCGACGAGTTGACCGCGCTCGGACGGCGCTCACGGCTGGAGCCCGAACTCAGCTACGAGTTGCGGCACGCCTTGCTGTACGTCGCGCTCCTGATTCCGAGCCGGATCTATGAACTCATGCCGATCGCCGTGTTGATCGGATCGGTGTTTGTGCTGGCCAGGCTCGCTCAGGGTTCCGAATACACCATCTTGCGAACCAGTGGGCTCGGACCCTGGCGAGCGCTTCGCACCTTGCTCGGACTGGGTGCCATCTTTGTGGTTCTGACGTTTGCCATTGGTGACTACCTGGCTCCTTTGTCTGACCGGACAGCACAGCTCCTGAAGGCCCGCTTCGAGGGTCGGATCAGCGTGGGGCAGACGGGCGCATGGCTGAAGGAACGCCAGACCTACAGCAACTTCTCTGTCAACGTGGGTTCGATGACGCCCCGGGGTGAACTGGCCGATATCCGGATCTTCGAGTTCGACAATCACGGCTTTCTGGTCTCCACCATGCAAGCCAGCAACGGTCAGATCGAGGCGGACGAGTCCTGGACGCTGCGCAGTGTGGTTCGCCGTGAGTTCGATACAGCCGGGCTCTCTTCAGCACACATCAACCGGGTTGAGCAAGACATCTTTCGCTGGCCCAGCAGCCTGAGCACCGAGATGGTGTCGGTGGCGCTGCTCAGGCCGGACCGCATGCGCACCACCGATCTGTTTGCCTACATCCAGCATCTCGACGCCAACAACCAGACGGCGCAGCGTTACGAGATCGAGTTCTGGCGCAAGGTCTTTTACCCGTTGAGTTGCCTGGTGATGGTGGTACTCGCCCTGCCCTTCGCCTACCTGCATTTCCGTTCAGGCGCACTCACAGGCTATGTGTTTGGCGGTGTGATGATCGGCATCAGTTTCTTCCTGCTCAACAACGTGTTCGGCTATATCGGTAACCTCAATGAGTGGCGCCCATGGCTGGCTGCAGCTTCGCCAGCCCTGATCTACAGCTTCTTTTCATTGGGTGCGTTTGGCTGGCTGGTCCTTCGAAGGTAGTACTCGACATGCTTGGTGTGATTGTTTTTGCCCATGGGTCCAGAGATCCACAATGGCGACTGCCGGTGGAGGCAGTGGCCCATCAGGTCACCCAGAGTGATCCTTCTGTTGCGGTGAGTTGCGCTTACCTGGAGTTGTGCGAACCCGACCTTCCCACAGCCTGCCAGGAACTGGTGAACAAGGGCGCGAACCGCATTCACGTGCTGCCCCTGTTTTTCGGCATGGGCAAACATGCACGCGAAGATCTGCCTGCACTGATGCATGACATGCGTCAAAAGCACCCGGCTGTGCAGTTCGAACAGCTGGCCACCGCCGGTGAAGACCCTCGTCTGACCGCTCTGCTGGCCCGCATTGCGCTGGAACGCACGAGATGAACCTGCATCAGTTCCGGTTTGTGCAGGAGGCTGTGCGGCGCAACCTGAACCTCACCGAGGCGGCCAAGGCACTGCACACTTCGCAACCGGGGGTGTCCAAGGCCATCATCGAACTGGAAGACGAGCTCGGCATCGACATCTTTGCCCGCCACGGCAAACGCATCAAACGCGTCACCGAACCCGGAACCCAGGTGCTCAAGAGCATCGACATCATCTTGCGTGAGGTCAACAACCTCAGGCGCATTGGCGATCAGTACTCAGCCCAGGACAGCGGCACGCTTTCGATTGCAACCACGCACACCCAGGCGCGCTATGTGCTGCCCGGGCCAGTCGCGCAGTTGCGCCAGACATACCCCAAGGTGGGCATCAGCCTGCATCAGGGCTCACCTGACCAGGTGGCCAAGATGTTGATGGAAGAAGTGGCTGAAATCGGGGTTGCCACGGAATCGCTGGTCAATTACCCGGACCTCATCACCCTGCCTTGCTACGAATGGCAGCATGTGCTGGTGTTGCCATTCGACCATCCGCTTCTGGAGCGCGAGCGCATCACGCTGGACGATCTGGCCTCCGTGCCGCTCATCACCTACCACCCGAGCTTCACTGGTCGCAGCCGCGTCGACCAGGCGTTTGCGCTTCGGCACCTGAAGCCCAACATCGTGCTCGAAGCCATTGATTCGGATGTGATCAAGACCTATGTCAAGCTGGGCATGGGCGTGGGCATCGTCGCTGAAATGGCGATGCAGGGCGAAAACAAGACGCAAGATCTGGTGGCAAGACCCGCTGCCCAGTTGTTTGGTCACAACCTGGCGCGGGTGGCCTTCAAGCGGGGCACCTACCTGCGACTCTTCGTGCTCAAGTTTGCCGAGCTCCTGAGCGAAAGGCTCTCGCGCGAGCAGATTCTCCGGGCCATGAATGGCACCCCGGACGACTATGAGCTTTGACCCACCCCCGCTGCTTGCCCACATGGTTGTGATACCCCCGCGCCGGCTCGAAGGCCATCACCCCCCAGGGGGCAACACCTGCGGCCAGGCAAAGCCAGTTCCGCAGTGCTCTGGATCAAGCCCCTTCGCCCCTCCCCCCGTGCCTTGACCGACATGACCTCCATCTCCCCTCGCACACCCCCCGTCATCTCACGCTTGCCCAATGTGGGCACGACCATCTTCACCGTCATGTCGGCGCTGGCCAGTGAAACGCAGGCGGTGAACCTGGGTCAGGGCTTTCCCGACTTCGAGTGTGATCCGGCCCTGGTTGAAGCCGTGACCCTGGCCATGCAGGCGGGGCACAACCAGTACCCACCCATGGCAGGAGTCCCTGCGCTGCGCCAGGCCATGGCAGCCAAGATGCAGGCGCTGTACAACCTCAAGGTGAACCCGGACAGCGAAATCACCGTGACGGCCGGGGCCACGCAGGCCATTCTCACAGCGGTATTGGCAGTGGTTCAC
>JAABRN010000016.1 GCA_011390855.1 Hydrogenophaga sp.
GTCGCTGGAGCAGGTGGCCCAGCTCACCACCGGTTTCTCGGGTGCAGACCTTGCCAACCTGTGCAACGAGGCGGCGCTCGCCGCCACGCGTCGCGGCGCGCAGGACGTGTCGCTGCAGGACTTCACCACCGCTGTCGAGCGCATCGTGGCCGGCCTGGAGAAAAAGAACCGGGTGCTCAATCCGCACGAGCGCGAGGTGGTGGCCTTCCACGAGATGGGCCATGCGCTGGTGGCGATGGCGCTGCCGGGCACCGACACCGTGCACAAGGTCTCGATCATCCCGCGTGGCATCGGCGCGCTGGGCTACACCATCCAGCGTCCGACCGAAGACCGGTTTCTCCTGTCTCAGCAGGAGCTGGAAAACAAGGTCACCGTGCTGATGGGTGGCCGGGCGGCCGAGCGGCTGGTGTTCGACCAGCTGTCCACCGGCGCCGCAGACGACCTGGCCAAGGCCACCAACATCGCCCACGACATGGCTGCGCGCTACGGCATGGTCGAGTCAATCGGCTACGTGTCGCACGAATCCCAGCGCCAGCCTTTCCTCGATGTGCCCGGCCTGGTGCAGAGCGGCTGGCAAACCGGGCCGGACACCCAGCAACGCATCGACGAGGCGGTGCGAAACATCGTGATGCAGGCATTCGAGCGGGCCACCGAACTCCTGCAGACGCGCAGGGACCTGCTGGACCGCTGCGCACACGAGTTGCTGACGCACGAAACGCTGGATGCGGAAGCGCTGCGCACCTTGACCGGGCTCCCTGCTACTCAGGCGTCAGCGCCTGCTGCGAACCCATCGTGAGCGCAATCCGGTAGCGGGGCAGCCGAACGCTCAGTGTCGGCTCTAGGCCTGAGGCAACGGTGAGGTGCTTGGTGGTGGACGGGGCCTTCTTGGGCAACCTTTACTGGAAGCATGGGGGCCACCGCCAAGGGAACTTGGCGGTGGAACCTCCCTTCACCGTGCGGGCTACAACGGCAGAAGGAGGCTTCCCAGGCTTCAGGCCGAGCCAAGGCACCAACCAGACGGTACCCGTCTTACTTGCCGGCCTTATTGGCTACGGACTTCTTGGCCGTCGCCTTTTTAGCGACGGGCTTTTTGGCAGTGGCTTTCTTGGCAACAGGCTTCTTGGCAGCGGGCTTCACAGCGGCCTTCTTCGGCGCAGCAGTCTTGGTCTTTGCGGAAACGGCCTTCTTCATCGCAGCAGCTTCCTTCTCGATCGCCTTTTGCAGCGCCTTGGCTTTGCGCTCAGCGCCAGCCTGCAGAGAAGCCAGTCGCTTGCTGGTGCTGCGCTTGGTGGCTTCGAGCTTCTTCTCGGCGGCCTTGACCGACTTCTCGGCGGACGCACCCGCCTTGGACAGCTCTGCTTTGGCCTTCGCGAGCTGCTTCTCGGCAGACTTCACAAGGCCACTGATCTTGTGCGACACGGCGGTGCCCACTTCCTTGACAGCGGAGCTCAGGTTTGCGCCAGCGGTTGCGAGTTCAGACTTTTTGGTGGTCTTGCGGGTTGCCATGTTCTTCCTTTGAATGTGAACGGTTGACTGCGAAAAATGCAGTGCTCCCAAATCTACGCTGAGTATGAGCTTATGTCAGTTTGAAAAGCGCGCTTCTGCTGCATGCTCACAACACATGGCGCATCTTGCAGGCACGAACGGATGCCAGGCCGCCTTTGTGATTCATGTCGACCAAGGCACGAGCGGTATCTGAAGCCAGTGAAGTGACGCTCAATTGGAGCGCGCGACGCGGGTTTGCGACCACGCTGCATGGCAGTGATCTGTTGTGTTTGGAACTGGCACCATGCCGGCCACAGTCGCACATCAGATGGGCGCCAGACGCTGATGAGCGCGCTGGAGGCTGTGAGCCCTTCCCTGCCTCGCGCCAGGTGCATATGGCGGGCTCGCTGCCCGGCGCGAACGCGCCCATGCGCGAACTCTTGCTCACCAACGGCAAGCGCGTCCAGGTGTACGACACTTCGGGCCCCTACAGCGACCCGGCCGCCCACATCGACATCCGCTGCGGCCTGCCAGACCTGCGCGGTCCCTGGCTGGACGCGCACGGCGACACCGAAAGCGACGAAGGCCGGCAGCACGCCGCGCTGGACGATGGCGTGAAGAACGAGGCCGAGCAGAACAACACCACCATCGAGCGCATCCAGGCGCTGCGCGCCGAAGCGGCGGGCCTGCAGCGCACGAAGCCAGATGAACTTGACTCAGATGCACCACGCGCGCAAAGGCACCACAAGCTCCAAGATGGAATAAGTGGCGTTCATTGAAATCGAGGCCACTGTGGCTCTCTTGCACACCGACGCGGTCCTATCGCCGAAGAACCAAACCTCACAAAATCATGGCGCTGGATCGATGGACCTTTTCGACCTATGATTTTTTTGTGGTGTGAATGGATAGTCATTTCCAGACCACGCTACCGACATCACCCCTTCATTCCCAGCACACCATGATTAATCTCACTGTGAACGGACGGCCCATCGAAGTCAATGATGGGGCGACTTTGCTCGACGCCGCCAGCAAGGCCGGCGTCCACGTGCCAACTCTTTGCCACCACCCCCGACTGCTGGCCCGTGCCGTGTGTCGCATGTGTCTGGTCGAAGTCGAGGGTGAGACGCGCCCACAACCGGCATGCGCCACTCCGGCAAGGGAAGCCAATCGTGTCACGACCGACTCTACGGCACTGCACAACTTTCGCATTGCCAACATGCAGTGGCTGCTGGCGCGACATCCGAACGACTGCATGCGATGTGAAGTGAACGGTTCCTGCAGGTTACAGGGTCTCGCCAGCGACTATCAGGTGGAAGATGTGTGGGAGGCTGTTCCAAGAGGTTCTCCCGAACATCCCGAACACCGCCTGACGGATCACACATCACCGAGCATCTGGCGCGATTTGTCGAAATGCGTCGAGTGCGGATTGTGTGCTCGGGTCTGTGGCGAAGAAGGGCAACACCAGTACGCGATTGGATTCGCGGAGCGTGGATCGGACCGCCTACCCGTCACCGTTTTTGACCAGTCGCTGGCCGAGACCAACTGCATCTCCTGCGGTCAGTGCACGCTGGTGTGCCCGGTCGGTGCCTTGATCGAAGCACCTGACTGGCACGCCGTTCTGCATACCCTCGATTCACACAGGCGGGTTTCTGCAGTCCAGGTCGCTCCGGCAACACGCGTGGCCATCAGCGAGGAATTCGGCATGCAACCTGGCACCGTGAGCACAGGCCGAATGATCAACGCCTTAAGGCAACTGGGCTTTGACTATGTCTTCGACACCAACTTTGCGGCCGATCTGACGATCATGGAGGAAGGCACAGAGTTGCTGACACGGCTGAAGGAGCGGCGGGGGCTGCCACTCTTCACGTCCTGCTGCCCGGGATGGGTGAACTGGGTCGAAATCAACCGGCCGGAACTGCTACCACACCTGAGCACGACAAAATCGCCACAGCAAATGCACGGCGCCCTCACCAAACGTGGCATCTTCGCGAGCGCACTGGGTGCCGAATTCGCGAGCGGCGAGGCGGAGCCCTATGTGGTCAGCGTCATGCCTTGCACGGCCAAAAAGGACGAAGCTCGGCGGCCCGGCATGTCCGGCGACGTGGACCACGTGCTGACGACGCGCGAACTGGCCAGAATGATCAGGGCACGCAACATCGCCTTTGGCGCATTGCCGGACGACGGCGCATTTGACAGCCCACTCGGCGAAAGCACGGGCGCCGGACAGATCTTCGGGGCTTCTGGTGGGGTCATGGAGGCGATGGTGCGCACCGCAGCACATTTCCTTGGCGAGGAAAACTCGCTGCCACTGGAATGGCATCAACTGCGGGGAGTGGACAAAGTGACAAAGACGGCCGAGGTTCCCGGGCTGGGCAAGGTCGCCATCTGCAACGGCATTGCCGCTGTTCAAGAACTGCTGGAGTCGGAAAGCTGGCGGCAGGAGTTCGTCGCCATCGAGGTCATGGCCTGTGTTGGTGGCTGCCTAGGTGGTGGAGGTGAACCGAAATCGATGGATCCGCTGATCCTTGAAAAGCGCATGCGAGCCATTTATGGCATCGACAAACAGGCGCCAAAACGACGCTCATATGAGAATGAGGATGTGCAGAAGCTGTATTCGACGCAGCTTAAGAGCCCCAATTCCGCGCAGGCACATGCCATGCTGCACACCAGCTTTGCCGCCCGAAAATCCAAACGATCACTTCTGATGCGGTTCCTCGATTTCGTGGACAGGCGCGACGGCCTTGGCGCCGCCAGACTGGTTCATCCAGATGTATCTTGGTCGACAGCCTCGCCATTTGGTGACATTCATGGCGCCGCGAACATCGAAACCTTCATAGCCACCCGCTTGCCACCGAGAAAACAGGGCCCAGCCTATGCAAGACACCGGATGTTGTCCCCCGCCGATGTCGACGATCTCGCTGTCGTCACGCCCCTGGGTGAGCAATGCAGCTTCCGCGTCGAAACCGACACGCTGGTCGAAGAAGGTCAATCCAGAATGGTGATCCGAAAGCTCGTGCGGCGAGTTCCATGATCGATGCCACGTGCCCGTCGACTTTGCTGGTTGCCGAATCCGGCTCTCAGGACAGCTCCGTATTCGCTCACACGGCAGGGTGATGCTCGGGTGCTCGAGACGATGGTCTGGGACCGTTAGCCATCACTGGATCCCGGATCACGTTTCAAAGAGACACGGCGTGGAACCTGGCCAGACCTGAACCCATTCTGCTGCCCGCAATGCGACGCGCATGCCGGTTCACCCAACCCACGAACGTGGATGCACCGATTCGCAGTTGCCCGCCCCTGGTCCTGGAGATTCGGCAGCTGCAGCCGACCGCTTGCGTGATCGCGCAAGTGCGGGATGCAAAAATCAGCTTTGACCTTCGAGTCGATCACCTTTCTGGCGAGCGCACTGCAAGGCCGATCGCGCAGCCTTCCCGGGCCAGAAGGTCATGGCCCGCGATTGGTGATCTCTCATTTCTTTTGATGGAAAGACTGCAGGCTACCCAGTTGATCACCCCCGACCTCGCGCACCAATACCTCCCCGCAGCACACGGGCAATGGCGCGAATGCCGATCTCTCGACTACACTGCCGCCTGCTCCGGGGTGCATGAGGCCTTCACAGGTCTGGCGCTGAGATGGTTGACCAACAACCGAACCCGTGAACTTGATCCGGCTAGTACCGGCGAAAGAAGAGCGTCGCCCCCAGGGCTTGCTTCCCGATTGCGCTGACCACCGCTGGCCCAGCGCCAACCCCCTCGCCAGAGGTCCCGGTTGTTCAGGTTGCAGGTGTTGATGGGTGGTCTCCGGAGCTTGAACCGTTTGTTGTGTTTCAAGCCCACTTTCAGGAGACCGCCGCCATGAACGCCCCCGACAAAATCCCCTTCGCCGATCAGTTTGCGCTCAGCCGTGAGCCCTTCCCTGCCTCGCGCAAGGTGCATGTGTTGGGCTCGCTGCCGGGCGTGAACGTGCCCATGCGCGAGATCTCGCTCACCAACGGCGAACGCGTCACGGTGTACGACACCTCGGGCCCCTACAGCGACCCGGCCGCCCACATCGACATCCGCCGCGGTCTGCCAGACCTGCGCGGCCCCTGGCTGGACGCGCGCGGCGACACCGAACGCTACGAAGGCCGGCAGCGCGCCGCGCTGGACGATGGCGTGAAGAACGAGGCCGAGCAGAACAACACCACCATCGAGCGCATCCAGGCCCTGCGCGCCGAAGCGGCGGGCCTGCAGCGCACGCCGCGCCGGGCCCGCAGCGGCATGAATGTGACGCAGATGCACTATGCGCGAAAGGGCATCGTCACCCCCGAGATGGAGTACGTGGCGATCCGCGAAAACGGCAAGCGCGAGTGGATGCAGGAATACCTGGCTGACCCGTCCCGCGAGCAGCGCCTGCGCGGCAACCCCATGGGCGCGAGCATTCCCCAGGTGTTCACGCCCGAGTTCGTGCGCGACGAGGTGGCGCGCGGGCGAGCCATCATCCCGGCCAACATCAACCACCCCGAGGTGGAGCCCATGGCCATCGGGCGCAACTTCGGCGTGAAGATCAACGCCAACATTGGCAACTCCGCCGTCACCTCCAGCATTGAAGAAGAGGTGGACAAGCTGGTGTGGGCCACGCGCTGGGGCGCCGACAACGTGATGGACCTCTCCACCGGCCGCAACATCCACACCACGCGCGACTGGATCGTGCGCAACAGCCCGGTGCCCATCGGCACGGTGCCGATCTACCAGGCGCTGGAGAAGGTGGGCGGTGTGGCCGAAGACCTCACCTGGGCGATCTATCGTGACACGCTGATCGAGCAGGCTGAGCAAGGCGTGGACTACTTCACCATCCACGCCGGCGTGCGCCTGGCATACATCCACCTCACCGCGCAGCGCCGCACCGGCATCGTCTCGCGTGGCGGCAGCATTCTGGCCAAGTGGTGCATCACCCACCACAAGGAAAATTTCCTGCACACGCATTTCGAAGAGATCTGCGAAATCATGAAGGCCTACGATGTGAGCTTCTCGCTCGGCGACGGCCTGCGACCGGGCTGCGCGGCCGATGCCAACGACGAAGCGCAGTTCGCCGAACTCGCCACTCTGGGCGAGCTGACGCAGATCGCGTGGAAGCACGATGTGCAGACCATGATCGAAGGCCCGGGCCATGTGCCCATGCACATGATCC